>REAQ01000171.1 GCA_004294195.1 Sphingobacteriales bacterium
TGGTGGATTAAGTGGCAAGGTATTACAAAACAGAGCTACCGAAGTTGTTTCCTATATCGCGAAAAAATCTAATGGTACTATTCCAATTATTGGGGTAGGAGGCATTCACAATGCAAAAAGTGCAGTAGAAAAAATAGAGGCTGGTGCAGGTTTGGTTCAGGTTTACACTGGTTTTGTGTATGGTGGTCCGCCTATGGTGAAGCAAATTGCGCAAGCAATTTTACGCAAATGTGCTAAATAGCCTCCGCTACCACAAAAGTACTGCCTCCAATAAAAATCATATCGTTCTTATTGGCTGCTAATTTAGCTGCACTTTTGGCTTCAACAACACTTCTATAAGTTTTGCCATTCAATCCAAAAGAAATGGCCTTTGCCTGCAGTTCTTTTTCGTCCATGGCTCTGGGGATACTTGCTTTTGTAAAGTAATAAATTGCGTTTTTTGGCAACATAGACAAAACCTTATCAATGTCTTTGTCTTTTACCATCCCAATTACCATGTGTAGGTTTTCAAATTTTTGTTCAGCAATTTGTTTCAATACATATTCAATGCCATTTTGGTTATGACCAGTATCACACACTGTTAATGGCTGTGTATTCAATATCTGCCACCGGCCCATTAAACCAGTATTCTTTTTTACATTTAATAAACCTTCTCTAATATCTCTTTCCGATAACTTAAATCCTGATTGTCTTATCAGGTCTAGGGAAGACAAAATTGTACCAATATTTTTTTGCTGGTAAATGCCGTTTAAGTCACAATAAACATTCTTCCATAACTCCCCAAATTGAAATTGCACATCAAAGGCAGAATGGATAATAGAACTTTTAAAGTAGAGGATATTTACTTTTTGGTTCGACAAGAAAATTGGGCTTTCTTCAACACGCGCTTTTTCCATAAACACAGGAAAAGTTTCTGGTTGATATTCTCCAATTACCACTGGAGTTTTATGTTTAATAATCCCTGCTTTTTCCGAGGCAATTTTGGGTAAAGTATCTCCTAATAAATCGGTATGGTCCCAACCAATATTGGTTATAATACTAAGTAAAGGTTGAATGATATTCGTTGAATCTAATCGGCCTCCCAAGCCTGTTTCTATTATGGCTATATCTACTTTCTCTTCAGCCACTTTTTTAGCGGCGTCCGTAGTAGCCAGGTTGGTTTCCAGGTCTGCTTTCTGGGTAGTCAGTTGCTCTTTATCAGCAGTCAACTGCTTGTTTTCACCCGTAAGCCTTTCGATTTCTTTTACGTAGTCATCGATCTTGCCGTTCAATTGCTTGATCAACTCACGGGCTTCAGCGATGTCAGCAGCAGAAGCATTCTGCTTGCGAACGAGCGACTGGATACGGCCTTTCATATCACCAATTTCCTTATCCCTTGACTTAACCAGGCTGTCCAGCTTTGAATTGGTACCCGTCATGGCATCCAGACGCAGCAGGGCATCTTCATATTCTTTTTGGATCATGTTTTTAGAAGAGTCCAGCGCAGAATACTGTACATCTTTCTGCTGGATAACTTCTTTGGTCTTACTCTTGTCGTAAATGATATAACCCCATGTACCCAAAAGGGCGGCAATAAGTACGCCATAGATCAGCCCCCTGTTGTCTTTCTTAGGAGCCGGTGTCTGTGGAGTGGCAGAAGGATAATTAGTAGCACTCATAATTGAATTTTTAATTGAATTAAAATATCTAAGAAAATGATTTAAAATAAGTTCTGCGGCTTTCAACTGGCTTCATTTTCTTTCGTTCTATCTTTCCCATTTTCAATGGTTTAAGCCTGAATCAGCCGTTTCGATAGGGTGTTGTCCAAAATCATGCCAGAAAATATCGGCTTAATGAAAAACGATGTTCCTGAGCGATGGAATCGCTTACCTTCGCAGCCATGAGCGCATCTGTTGACCAGATCTTACAAGCCTGGAAAAAAAAGGAATTTAAACCCATTTACTGGCTGGAAGGCGATGAAGGATATTATATCGATATTCTTACCGAGTATGCCGAAAAGCATATTCTCCCAGAACAAGAAGCTTCTTTCAACCTTACCGTCTTTTACGGCAGGGACGCTGCATGGGCCGATGTGATCAACGCATGCCGGCGCTATCCAATGTTTGCAGAACGGCAGGTGGTGATCCTCAAAGAAGCGCAGCATATGCGGGATATCGAGAAACTTGAACCATATATCGACCAGCCTTTGGCTTCAACCATCTTTGTGGTAGGACACAAAGAGAAAAAACTGGATGGCCGTGGCTCGATGTCAAAATTGTTAAAAAAGAAGGCTGAAGTTTTAACAACAAAAAAAATACCGGACTACCCGTTGGCGGAATGGACGTCCCGACTTATTCATGATAAAGGTTATGTGATCACGCCACGAGCCCTGAATTTGTTGGTTGACCATATCGGAAATGATTTAAGCCGCTTGTCTAACGAGGCAGATAAACTGATTGTGAACCTGGGTCAGCGCAGGGAGATCCAGGACGACGATATTGAAACCTTCATCGGAGTGAGCAGGGAGTTCAATGTGTTTGAATTACAGAGTGCGCTTGCACAACGTGATGTTCCAAAAGCCATCCGGATTGTGGAATATTTTGAACACAATCCCAAAGCCGCTCCCATCCAGATGGTGTTGCCTGCATTGTATGCGTTCTTCAGCAAAACCTATATGATGTTCAGTTATCCCATGCATGATGAAAAGGCTTTATCTGCTGCCATGGGTGTAGCGCCATTCTTTCTGAAGGAAAACCTCGCAGCGGCAAAAAATTATGCATTGCCGGGCGTAGAACGTGCGTTGATCTTGCTACATGAATACAACCTGCGAAGCCTCGGTGTAAAAGACGCCGGAACGCCTGATGCGTCGCTGATGAAAGAACTTGTGGTAAAAATGACAAGCTAATACTAGCCAATAGCTATTAGCTAATAGCTATTTAGCAACACCGCCATAGCAAGAATCTGGTCATCCGCCAGCTGCTTCTTCAACGCGTCAAGTGATTCAAATTTCTGTTCTGAACGGAGATGCTTGCACATCGTAACACGCAGAACCGCTCCGTAGATCATATCGGAAAAGTGAAAAATATTTACTTCAATGGTTCTGGTTTTCCCATCCACCGTTGGCCGGTAACCAATGTTCATCATCCCCTTGTACAATCCTTCTCTTCCAATGATGGTAAGCGTTACGGCGTATACGCCATCTGCCGGAACCAGTTTGTCCGGATCTTCAGGATCCAGGTTTGCCGTAGGGAAGCCAATGGTACGTCCGCGCTTATTGCCTTCCACCACCGTTCCGGATAACTGGTAAGCATAACCGAGATTTTCATTGGCCTCTTCCAGTTGCCCCGCCAGCAATGCCTTGCGGATCCTCGTGGAACTAATGGCGACCGTGTGCAGCACGTGCTCAGGAATTTCAATGACCCTGAATCCAAACGCAGGCCCGAGACGTTCCAATAATTGGTAATCACCCGTGCGGTTCTTCCCAAACCTATGGTCATAACCAATAATTAAAACTGCCGGGTGGAATCGATTCACTAAAAGCTCGGAGACATAGGCTCTTGCATCCATGACCGAAAAAGCTTCAGTAAATGGGACCACAACAAGGTGATCCACACCATGCCTGGCCAACAACTCAATTTTTTCCTCCAGACTATTCAGCATTAATATCTCACCCTTATTACTCTCCCTACCCACTATTTTACGAGGATGGGGGAAAAAAGTAATAATAACGGTTTCTCCGCCGGTCAGCACAGCCTCAGCCTTCATCTGCCGGATGATCTGCTGGTGCCCGAGATGAACGCCGTCGAACGTACCAATGGTCACTACCGCCTGGCGGAATTCGGGTAACTGGTCTATGTTGCGATGTACCTGCATGAGGGATGCAAAACTAGGTAAAATCAGGTGTTCATAAATTGGTGATGCTTTTGGCGCCGGAAGGGTTAATTTTGCGCCTTATCTCAACACCCATGAGCCTATACCAGCAGCGGGGCGTTTCCGCCCAAAAAGAAGAGGTACACGCCGCCACCAGTGCGCTGGACGCCGGATTGTTTCCCCAAGCTTTCTGTAAAGTATACCCTGATTACCTCGGCGGTGACGAGGACTGGGTGTCTGTGATGCACGCAGATGGCGCAGGCACCAAGAGCATCATCGCTTATCTCTATTGGAAAGAAACCGGCGACACCTCCGTGTGGCGCGGGATTGCGCAGGATGCCATCGTCATGAACCTGGATGATCTCCTCTGTGTGGGCATCTATGATAACCTGGTCTTTAATTCTACTATCGATCGAAATAAACACCTGATCCCCGGCGAAGTACTGTCTGAACTAATCAATGGCTCCCAAGCCCTTTTTGACATGCTGAGCGCCCAAGGCATCGGTATCAAGTACCTTGGTGGTGAAACCGCAGACGTAGGTGATGTGGTACGTACCATTGCCGTTAATGGTACCCTTACTGCGAGATGGCCCCGCAAAAACATCATCTCCAATGAAGACATCAAAGCAGGTGACGTGATCGTTGGCCTGGCCGGTTTCGGGAAAGCCCATTACGAAACAGCATATAACAGCGGCATTGCCAGCAACGGACTCACCAGTGCCCGTCATGACATCCTGCATAAACATTATGCAGAGCAATACCCTGAGTCTTTTGATCCAAATACACCCTATAAGGTTGTGTATACCGGCAAATATCGGTTAACCGATTCCGTTAGTATCCATTGGAACAACCAACAGTTTGATACCAATATCGGTCAACTGATCCTGAGCCCCACACGCACATTCGGTCCCGTAGTGAAGCAGATCCTGGAGACCATGCCGGAGGCTGTACATGGCATGGTGCATTGCAGCGGGGGCGGACAAACAAAATGCCTGAAATACATCCCTAAAGGTCTCGCTGTAATCAAAGACAACCTCTTTGACACGCCACCCATCTTCAGGATGATCCAGGCTTCCAGTGGGGCTGACTACCGGGAGATGTACCAGGTATTTAACATGGGTTGCCGTTTGGAATTGTTTGCCGATGAACGCCATGCACATGCCCTCATTGCGATAGCTGCTGCATATGGTATTGAAGCGCAGGTCACCGGCAGGGTAGTGGCATCTGAAAAAAAATATCTGCAGATCCAAACACCCGAAGGTTCATTAGAATATTAATGAAGTTTCAACACTTATTGCCCTAAATTTGAAGCATGTCTGATTACATTATTGAAATAAGGAACGCAAATATTTACCAGGGTAATTCCCTGATCCTGCAAGACGTCAATACCCCGCTTCCGCATCTGGAGTCGGTCTGGATAGCCTCAGTCAGGACATTCTTAGCTCGGTACAA
>REAQ01000172.1 GCA_004294195.1 Sphingobacteriales bacterium
ATAGAACCCATCAACACCCGGTTTTTCAGTGTTGTCCAAGACAGTTGAAGTCATGTATAAATGTGATAATTTTTATCATAAAGAAAGTGAGGGAAGTATCATATGGAATGATCCAGCGTTGGGAATTGATTGGAAAATTCCTCGTGACCAGGTGATTGTTTCCGAGAAGGATACGATGCATCCACTGCTAAAGGATACCAGACATAATTTTATTTACAGTGGCTAAACAACGCATTCTTGTTACGGGTGCCAATGGACAAGTTGGCAGAGAACTCCGGGAACTTGCCGATATGCATCCAGATGCGATATTTTATTTCCAGGGAAGGGAAGATTTGCCCCTGACGAATTTTGAAATGATCAGCACGGTTTTTCATACCCTTCAGCCTGATGTACTGATCAATTGTGCGGCTTATACAGCAGTTGATAAGGCAGAACAGGAAAAAGAATTGGCATTCCAGGTGAATGCAAAAGCAGTTAGCGTGATGGCGGCCCTTTGCAGAGAGCATGGCTGCCGGTTTATACATGTTTCAACAGATTATGTTTTCCCGGGCGATGCCAGCAAGCCATATATTGAAACCGATGCCACCGGCCCCCTTAATGTATACGGTGCTTCCAAACTGGCCGGCGAAGAGCAAGCTTTCGCATTGAACCCTGAAACTATTGTGGTCAGGACCTCATGGGTGTATGCTTCGCATGGGAAGAATTTTGTGCGGACGATGCTCAAACTGATGGCGGAGAGAAGGGCGATCAATGTGGTTAACGACCAGTTGGGCAAGCCTACTTATGCCAAAGATCTGGCTGGAGTCTTGTTGACACTGGCTACCATGAAGGAAATTGCCGGCGGGATCTACCATTTTGCCAATGCCGGTGCCACCACCTGGTTTCAGTTTGCGGCAACCATTGCCCGTAAGATTGGAACTTCCTGTACTGTTCTCCCTGTATCCAGTTCCGAATTCCCCACCCCGGCCAAACGACCTGCCTATGGCGTGCTGGATACTGCTAAAATTGAAGCCGTTGCCGGGATAAGGCCAAGATCCTGGGAGGAAGCCCTGGGGGAGTGCCTGGATAAAATTCATCAGTGATTTCGATAAAGCAAGATTTTGGGTGAAGCTGACGGTTTTATAAATAAGTCTACTATATTTGTAGACTTATTGACATGGAACTTAGTGAAGACATATTGAATAGATTCAGGGGCAGGGATATCATTGATAACTTCCGGGAACTTGCCGAATGGTATCCGGGAGGCATTGTTTTTTCCACTTCTTTTGGTTTTGAAGATCAGGTCATTACCCATTTGATCCATGAGTCCGGTACGGATATCCGCCTTTTCACGCTGGATACGGGAAGACTTTTCCCGGAGACCTATTCTACCTGGAGTGCCACGATTACACGTTATGGCTTACCCATCCAAGCCTGGTATCCTGATGCGGATACATTACGCCAATGGGTAACCGAAAATGGGCCGAACGCGTTTTATCAATCACCAGATCTACGCAAATCCTGCTGCCATATTCGGAAGGTAGAGCCTTTAAAGCAGGCTCTTGCTGGTCAGAAAGTATGGGTAACGGGTATCCGTGCATCGCAAAGTCCGGAACGGAAAGACACACCTATTCTTGAATGGGATGCGGCCCATAACATGCTGAAGTACCATCCCTTGCTAGATTGGACAGAACAGCAGACCAAAGATTTTATTGGTGTCCATCATATTCCTTACAACCCTTTGCATGATCGAGGCTTTGTAAGCATCGGTTGTGCGCCCTGTACCCGGGCTATTCAGCCTGGTGAGGATTTCAGGGCAGGGCGCTGGTGGTGGGAAGACAACAGCAAAAAGGAATGTGGACTGCACGCTAAAGCGGAATGAGTTTTTTTGGACATTAAACCTATTAAAATAGTAGACTAATTATGGCAAAGCGCAGATTGGATTACCTGGAACAGCTGGAAGCGGAAAGTGTCTATATTTTCCGGGAGGTAGCGGCTCAATTTGAACGTCCCGCCCTACTTTTCAGCGGGGGTAAGGACTCTATCACCCTGGTCCACCTGGCCATGAAAGCCTTCGCGCCAGCGCCAATTCCTTTCCCGTTGGTGCATATAGACACCGGCCACAATTTTCAGGAAGCTTTGGACTATCGGGATCAGCTGGCGGCTGAAGTTGGCGCCACGCTTGTTGTGAGAAAAGTGGAAGACACCATTCGTGAGCGGCAGCTCACTGAGCCCAAGGGCAAGTTCGCCAGCAGGAACTGGCTTCAAACCTACACCTTATTAGATACCATTGAAGAGTTTGAATTTGATGCCTGCATTGGTGGGGCTAGGAGGGACGAAGAAAAAGCGCGCGCAAAAGAGCGCATCTTTTCTGTGCGTGATGAGTTTGGCCAGTGGAACCCCAAATTACAACGTCCTGAACTCTGGAACCTTTACAATGGAAGGATCAACAAAGGTGAGAACGTAAGGGTGTTTCCCATCAGTAACTGGACAGAGCTGGATGTGTGGCGGTATATCCAGAAAGAAGGGATCAGTCTTCCATCGATCTATTTTTCCCATGAACGTGATGTGATAGAGCATGACGGACAATTGGTGGCCATGTCGCCTTTTGTACGGCTGGATGAATCAGACCGCATCCTTCGTAAGCGTGTGCGATACCGCACTGTTGGGGACATGACTTGCACGGCGGCGGTTGAATCCGATGCATCCAATCTGGATGAAGTGATCAACGAGATCATCCTTACGCGGATCAGTGAACGCGGAGAAACAAGGATCGATGATCGTGTTACGGAAGCGGCGATGGAAGATAGAAAAAAGAATGGTTATTTCTAAAAAGATGACAATGGATTTATTGAGGTTTATTACTGCAGGCAGTGTGGACGATGGAAAGAGTACACTTATCGGCAGGCTTTTATACGACAGTAAGAATATTTTGTCTGACCAGTTAGAGCAACTGGAGAAGCAGTCGCTCAATCGAAACGGTGGCGAGATAGATCTGGCTTTGCTGACAGATGGTTTGCGTGCAGAAAGGGAGCAGGGAATAACCATCGATGTGGCCTATCGGTATTTTTCAACGCCCAAAAGAAAGTTCATCATTGCAGATGCACCAGGCCATGTGCAGTACACCCGTAATATGATCACAGGCGCCAGCAATGCAGACCTGATTATCATCTTGATAGATGCACGGCAGGGTGTAGTTGAACAAACGAGAAGGCATAGCATCATTGCATCCTTGTTGAAGATCCCGCATGTGGTGGTAGCCATCAACAAAATGGACTTGGTAAACTATAGTGAAGAAGTCTACAATAATATCGTATTGGACTATGCGCAAGTAGCGTCACAACTCGGGTTGAGCGATGTCCGCTTTTTCCCGATCAGCGCTTTAACCGGAGATAATATTGTGGATTATTCCAGACATACCGTATGGTACGAAGGCCCTACGTTACTTGAATACCTGGAGGATGTAGTAGTGGCAGGGGATATCAATCATTCCCTGCCACGGTTCCAGGTTCAGTATGTGCTGCGGCCGCAGTTGCCTGAATTGCACGACTATCGCGGTTATGCTGGTAAAGTGCAAAGCGGTGTATATCGGAAAGGAGACAAGGTTATAGTACTCCCTGCAGGACTTGAGACAACCATTTCCGCCGTGGAGATTGGCGGGCAAGAAGTAGAAGAAGCATTTGCACCACAGAGTGCGGTGATCCATCTTTCGGATGATATCGATATCTCACGTGGCGATGCGATTGTTGCGTCTGATGCACTGCCTGCTGTGCAGAATGAGGTAGATGCCATTATCTGTTGGCTGGATGAAAAAAAACTGATTAAGGGGAATAAATATTACTTGCAGCACAACAGCCGGAATATCCGTGTGATGGTGAAAGAGATTGAGTACAGGATCGATGTGAATACACTTCAGCAGGAGGATGTCCTGAATGGGATCTCGCTGAATGAAGTGGCCAAAGTAAAGATCAAATCTTCTGCACCCCTGGTTTTTGATGCATATGCTGACTTGCGTGCCAATGGATCAGCAATCTTAATTGACGAAACCAGCAATAGCACGGTTGCTGCTGTTCTCATACAAAAAAACCCAGGCAACTGATGCAAACATTTAAAGGAAAAGTGATCATTGCTGGCGCGGGCCCTGGCGATCCTGGTTTGGTTACCATCAAAACCGCATTGGCACTTCAACAAGCGGATGTGATCTTAACGGACCGATTGGTAAACCGGGAGATCATTGAGCAGTTTGCAAAGCCAGATGCACAAGTCATTGAAGTAGGTAAGCAGGGTGGTAAGCTCCATTCTACACCCCAAGTGACCATCAATCAATTATTGGTGAAGTACGCTGCTACAGATAGGCTGGTGGTAAGGCTGAAAGGAGGAGATGTTTCGGTTTTTGCGAATGTACTGGACGAGTTAGAAACCCTGGTGCTACATAATATCCCTTTTGATATCATTCCGGGGATTACTGCTGCATCCGGTGCAGCAGCATATGCGGGTATTCCATTAACTGCAAGAAATTATTCCACCAGTGTGCGCTTCCTTACCTATTATCATTCCGAAGTGATTCCTGTAAAAACCTGGAAACAACTGGCCCGTACAGAAGATACATTGGTGTTTTATATGTCGGCCCAATCCCTGCATGAACTGTCTGCCCAGTTGATTCGTTATGGCATGGATGTTACGATGCCCCTGGCGATAGTAGAGCAGGCCACAACCCCGGCGCAGCGTGTACATCTCATTCGGTTAGATGAGGCACAGACCATCAATGTGGAAGAAGTGAGAACGCCGGCACTGATGATTATTGGTAAAGTAGCAGCCTTGCATGCGCAATTTGGCTGGTTTAAGGCTACCAATTCCGGAACAGAAGCGTTTCGGGAACTGCCTCCCCAGGTTATTTCATCTACGCTCAAACAGTTTGTTTCATGATCAGGCCCTCTACCAAACAACTGCTGGATGAACTGCTTAAGGTGTCTACACCTGAAGAGAAAATATGGATCAACGGATACCTGAATGGACTGTTGTCGCAACCTGGTCCCGTTGAAGGCGGTCTACAAAAACTTACCGTATTATATGGTACGGAGACTGGCAATGCAAAAAAAGTGGCTCTTCAGTTTACTGCCGCCGCCAAAAAAAAGCAGATACCTGTTAAACTGGTTGATGCCGCGCAGTACAACATTAGCACGCTGTCTAAAGAAGATCACGTACTAGTGATCATCAGTACGCAGGGCGAGGGAGAACCACCTGTCACTGCAAAGAAATTCTATGATGACCTCATGCAGTCTACTGTAGATCTTTCCAGTCTGCATTTCGCCGTATTTGCAC
>REAQ01000173.1 GCA_004294195.1 Sphingobacteriales bacterium
TGAAGATGTTTATTATTAGCAGTAGAACATTTGGACCATTGAGCCGTTGGGCAATGGGATTAAAGCTAAACACTCCCTCTAACCCTCTCCATCATCTTCTCCACCATCTTATACGTCGCCGGACAATAGGTCACATTCTGGTGATGCACATGCACATAGTCTTTCATCTTCTTCCTGGTCAAATGCGGAAAGCCTGCGCAGTCTAACGGCCTCACTGAATAAATACTGCACATGTTGGTCTTCAGATCCAGAAACTGGCAGGGCTGCTTCACATTCATCCAGTCGCCGATCTTATCAAGATAAAGATATTTTTTCTTGAATTCATCCACCGTCATATTGAGATGGGCAGAGATGCGGATAAGGTCTTCCTTGGTGAATGTAGGGCTCATCGTTTTGCAGCAGTTGGCACAGGTCAGGCAATCCACTTCTTTCCAAACTTCTTTATCGACCTCTTCGGCCATCGCATCCAGCTTTCGGGGTGGGTTCTTACCCAGTTTGGTGAGGAAGATCCGGAAGCGGCGTTTGTTCAATTCCACCGTTTTGCGAAAGGCACGAAGATTGATGGGCTGCATAGTGCTGAATGATGGGCAAATATGATTCAAAGCGGTTAACAGGCAAAAAAATTTATTTTGCATCCATGTGGGAGCCCTATAAGAAAGGATTCAAGGCGCATTTGCAGCTGGAGCGCAGCCTCTCGGATGCAACGGTGGAGGCCTATCTGGCGGATGTCGATAAGTTCACACAGTACCTATCCCTCGAGGAAGGATCGGTACAACCCTCGGGCGTCACCCTCAAGCACCTGCAGGCCTTTTTAAAATGGATTGGTGAGTTGGGGATGACGGCCACCAGCCAATCCCGCATCATCAGCGGCCTCCGCAATTTCTTCCGTTACTGCCAAGCCGAGCAGGTCATCACTGCTGACCCCACCGAGCTCATCGATACCCCACGGTTGAAAAGAACCCTGCCCGACGTATTGTCCTTCGATGAGATCGAACAGATGATCGCGCAGATCGATCATAGTAAGGACGATGGCATCCGCAACCGCGCCATCATCGAGATCATGTACAGCTGCGGTCTCCGCGTGAGTGAAGTGTGTAACCTGCTCCTGCGGTTTTTATATCTTGATGTGGGTTTCATCCGAGTCATCGGTAAAGGAGACAAGGAACGATTGGTTCCCATCGGCAGTGAAGCAGTGAAGCATCTTAGGATTTATATGGATCATGTCCGGTTAAAACAAAAACCCAAAACCGGAGATGAAGAGATCGTGTTCCTCAACCGCCGGGGCGGACGATTATCAAGAGTGATGATCTTCATGATCATTAAAGAGCTGTCTAAGAAAGCAGGGATTCGTAAAGACATCTCTCCACATACGCTTCGGCATTCCTTCGCCACACACCTGGTGGAAGGCGGCGCGGATCTTCGCGCCGTGCAAGAGATGCTGGGGCATGAGAGTATTACCACTACGGAGATCTATACACATTTGGATCGGGAGTATTTACGGGAGACGATAATCAAGTATCATCCGGCGTATAAGAAAAATTGAAAAAGTAGTAACGCAACAACTCAGTAACGCAACAACTCAACAACTCAGCAACTTAGCAACTCAACAACTAGCAATTCAGAGCGCCATTGCTATCTTGCTGAGTTACTGAGTTGTTGAGTTGTTGAGTTGTTGAGTTGTTGAGTTATTGAGTTGCTGAGTTGTTGAGTTACTCCCCGGCTAACTACTTCTTGGACTGATACAACTTAGACGCCTTCTCACACAGCTCTACAAACTCCTTCCTATACCCTCCAGGGTCTTCGCCCACTGCAGAATTGGCAAGAGAACGAACAAGGGTGAAATCAGACTCTCCCTTGAATTTAGAATCTGAGAGAATCATTCCAAAGGTTGCAACGGCAGCGGCTAACCGAAACTGACCGGAGGCCTGTTTGTATGCAATGGACGATGCAGATACAGGCAGTTCCATCAGTTTGCTGGTATTTTCATCGGGTTTCTTATAACGAAGTTTAACCAAAAGCAACTCATCACCGTGCTGGAGTTTGCTCTTTTCTTTCTTACTATAGCGAAGTGGATCCACGCTTCCGAGCAATTCTGTCTCCACACCTGTAGGAATGATTTCATACAGTGCGGTTACCGTATGTCCGCTGCCCATCTCACCGGCATCTTTCTTATCGTCATTAAAATCTTCCTTATTGAGGATACGGTTCTCATATCCAATAAGCCTATAGCCCTGCACCTGCGTGGGGTTGAACTCCAACTGGAATTTTACGTCCTTCGCGATCGTGAATAAGGTGCCACCAAACTCGTTGACAAAAATTTTCTTTGCTTCACTCATCTGATCAATGTATGCGTGTGTACCGTTGCCCTTATCTGCAAGCTTCTGCATCTTCGCATCCTGGTAGTTGCCCATACCAAAACCCAGCACAGTGAGGAATACACCAGATGCGCGTTCTTTCTCAATTAAGGACACCATCGCATCATCACTGCTGGCGCCCACATTGAAATCACCATCGGTACAAAGGATTACCCGATTGTTACCGCCCTTGATGAAATTTTGCCTTGCAGTATGATAGGCCAATTGAATACCTGCACCACCGGCTGTTGAACCGCCCGCTTCCAGCTGGTCCAATGCTTGTTTGATTTTTGTTTTATCAGATGTGGGTTCCAGCACCAAACCCGCAGCACCCGCGTACACTACAATCGATACCCGATCTTGTTCCCGCAGTTGATCCGCTAGTAATTTCAGCGCACCCTTCACCAATGGCAATTTGTTTTCATCGGTCATCGATCCCGATACATCGATGAGGAAAGTGATATTGGAAGGAGGCAGTTCGCGCGTATCTACTTTCTTGCCCTGCAATCCCACCAATAATAATTTATGCTCCGGCTGCCAGGGGCAATCAGCTAGTTCGGTATATACGGAGAACGGATGCTCACCTTTCGGTTGTGCGTAACTGTATTGGAAATAATTGATCATCTCTTCCACGCGCACCGCACCGGCTGGAGGCAAGGTGCCCTGGTTGAGGAATCGGCGCACATTGCTATAGGATGCGGCATCCACGTCCAATGAAAATGTAGAGAGCGGGTCTTGTGTTACGGCTTTGAAACCGTTTTCATCGATTTTATCGTATCCTTCCGTGTTCCAGTCTTGCGCGGGCTGTTTGTAGCGAGGCGTGTATTCACGAATTGCCATACCTGGGGAACGTCCAACAAGTTGTTTTGATTTGTCGGTCACACTGCTAGAAAGCATGTCCGTTTTATACTCCGAGCCATATCCAACGATGACAACTTCATCCAAATGATTCTCCATAGCTTTTAACTTGACGGTGAGACTGGTCTTACCGCCTAATTTGATTTCTTTCGAGGCGTATCCGACGCTACTGAATACCAATACGGATTTATCACTGGCCACCTTGATCGAGAAATAACCTTTGTTATCTGTAGTTGTAGCCATACTTGTTCCTTTTTCCATTACCGTGGCATGTATGACAGGATTGCCTTTATCGTCCAATACATACCCTGACACTTGGACCTGGGCATTTGGCAGGAAGGCGGTCAGCAGCCAACCTGAAAACAGCAGTGCAATAATTGTTCGCATAGCATTATTTTTGGGAAGGATGTGGTATCGAAAAAAATTACATACACATCCGGGAAATATTTTTCATGCAGGAACCCCTACCCATCCGAAAAGACGGCCAGGCTGACCAGGACCTCATCCGCGCGTATAAGCGTACGGGCAGTATGCAGGTACTCGGTGAACTGTATGCGCCGTATATGGAGCTGGTGCTGGGCGTTTGCCTGAAATACCTGAAGGATCATGAAGCGGCCCGGGATGCCGTGATGAATATCTTTGAAGAGCTGGTAGACAAACTGAAGAAACACGAGGTGGATCAGTTCCGCGGCTGGCTCTATGTAGTGGCTAGAAATCACTGCCTTATGCAGCTTCGGAAAGATGGAAAGGTGAAAATCACCGAAATAGGTGAATCGTTTATGCAATCGGATGAAGAATGGCATCTGAATGGTGTCATGGAAAAAGAGGCCAGCCTGAAGGTGATGGAAGACTGTATGGAAACCCTGCCCGGTGAGCAAAAACAGAGCGTGGCGCTTTTTTACCTGGATGGCAAGTGTTACCAGGAGATCGCAGAACTGACCGGCCAGGAATGGAACCGCGTCAGAAGCCAGATCCAGAATGGGAAACGCAACCTGAAGATCTGTATCGAGAAAAAACAAAAAGAAATGCAATCGTGAGCCTGGGACAACCATATCATTATACATCGGAAGACCTGCGTCGGTATTTTGATGGCCGCATGACGCCAGCTGAGATGCATGCAATGGAGAAAGCGGCATTGGATGATCCTTTTCTGGCTGACGCGATGGAGGGATTGGAGATTGCACCTGCTTCAGCGATTCAGGCCGACATGCATACCCTTTCGAAACAATTGGAGCAGCGCGTGACCCCGGCGAAACTTGTGCCGATGCGTCCTGAACGGCCCTGGATGGCCATTGCTGCGGCATCGGTGATTCTGGTAGGCTTTGCGATGACGCTATGGTACACCAACCCTAACCCTCAACCCTCGGTGATCGCCAAAGTGGAGCCTCCGGCTCGCGAAGAAGCTTCGCCAATTGTACAAGCAGATTCCACCGCGGCCCTCGCTCCCACCCCTCCTCCACCCAAATTGAATGAAAAACAATCTGAAGCGGTGACGAAGGTGGATGCACCCGAGACAATAACCAATAACGAATTAACCAATAACGATTCCAGGCAAGACAGCACGAAGCAGCTGATTGCAGCAGCATCGGAAAGAAAAGACGATAAGCCCTCACCATTGGGTGAAAGCGCCGATAGATCAAAAATTGATAAAGAAGCAACCCAACGCATGCGCTCTGTTGCCCCTGCCGCAGCCCCCCTGGCTGAGAAATCAAAAAAAGAATCACCGGGCGGCAGAATCTACACTGAACCAGCAGACGGCTGGAGCGCCTGGGAAGTATATGTCCTTAATAACCTCCGCAGACCCAAAGACCCCGTGGTTCATGGCAATGTGGTCGTAAGTTTCAGCGTCAACCCGGAAAACGGCAAGCCCTTTGATATCAAGATCGATAAAGGTCTACATCCCCTCTACGATAAAGAAGCGATCCGTCTCATCAAGGAAGGCCCGGTTTGGGCAGTGTATAATACAGAAGCGGCGGTGAAGACGACGGTGACAGTGGTTTTCTAATTTGACAATTTGATAATGCGGCAGACGCTTCGCGAGGCATTGGGCATTAGGCAC
>REAQ01000353.1 GCA_004294195.1 Sphingobacteriales bacterium
ACTTTATATCCGATTCTTAGTAAGCATTGTTACGACAGCAAGGGTGAGCCGATGCCATACACAAGCATTACGGGACTGGAGCATATTGATAAGGTGATTGAGATTGATCAATCGCCCATCGGTAGAACACCCCGTTCCAATCCATCTACTTACTGCGGATTTTTTACGGAGATCAGGCAGTTGTACGCAGCGGTGCCAGAGGCGAAGATTCGGGGATACAATGCAGGCAGGTTTTCATTCAATGTGAAGACGGGCCGATGTGATGTCTGTGAAGGGGGTGGCATGCGTGTGATCGAGATGAACTTTTTGCCGGATGTATATGTGCCTTGTGAGAAATGCAATGGCAAAAGATATAATCGGGAAACATTGGAGATCCGATACAAGGGAAAATCCATCAGTGATGTGCTGGAGATGTCTGTAGACGAGGCTGTGGAGTTTTTTACGAATGTGCCGTATCTGTATCGAAAAATAAAAGTGTTACAGGATGTGGGCCTGGGTTATATCACCCTGGGCCAGTCTGCTGTAACCTTAAGTGGTGGCGAGGCTCAGAGGGTTAAGCTGTCTACCGAGCTGGCGAAGAAAGATACGGGTAAGACTTTTTACATCCTCGATGAGCCTACAACAGGACTGCATTTTCAGGACATTAAGTTGTTGCTGGATGTGTTGAATAAGTTGGTGGACCGTGGTAACACGGTGTTGGTTATAGAACATAACATGGATGTAATCAAGGTGGCGGATCATGTCATTGATCTGGGGCCTGAAGGTGGTGATGGTGGTGGTAAAATTCTATTCCAGGGCACACCGGAGGAGTTGGTGAAGGTAAAGGGCAGTCATACCGGACAATTTTTAAAACCAGAATTGCAATGAAAGAACGCGTAATCATTGACATGGACGAAGTGATGGCGGATACGATGGGGAAGATGGTGGCTTGGTATGAAGCTGAATATGGTGTGAAAGTGAATCATTCTGTCATGAAAGATGGTTCTTGGTTGGTTGGATTTCCCGAGGAGCATAGAACCATGATCCGTGAGCGCTTGCATGGGCCTGGATTCTTCCGGGATGTTCCGGTGATGGAGGGCTGTCAGGAAGTGCTGCAGGCGATGAATGAGCAATACGAAGTATTTATTGTCTCTGCTGCGATGGAGTTTCCAAACTCACTAAAGGATAAACTGGAATGGTTGCTGGAACATTTTCCTTTTCTCAACTGGCGCCAGCTGGTATTATGCGGGGACAAGCGCATGGTGCAAGGGGATCATATGATTGATGATCATGTGCGCAACCTCAAACACTTTAATGGGAAGAAATA
>REAQ01000174.1 GCA_004294195.1 Sphingobacteriales bacterium
TGTGCCGATCTGCGTCTCGCATCTGTTTCTTCTCAAAGTTCTTCTCCAGTGCTGCGGTTAGGTCTACTCCGGTTTGGTTGGCGAGGCAAATGAGCACCCAAAGCACATCGGCCATTTCATCGCCGAGGTCCCTGTGTTTGTCGGACTCCTTGAAACTCTGCTCACCATAAGTCCTGGCCATGATACGTGCCAACTCTCCCACTTCTTCCGTCAGGATAGCCATATTGGTGAGCTCATTGAAATAACGGACCCCAACGGTCTTGATCCATTGGTCTACGTCTGCTTGTGCCTGTGCGATGGTCATGGTTTATTCTTTTGCTTTGGTATCTATCGTTATCGTTACAGGCCCGTTGTTCCACAACCGCACCTGCATATCCGCACCAAACTCCCCGGTCTGGATCTTTTTTCCACGATCCGTTTCCAGCTGGCGGATCATTTTCTCATATAAAGGAATGGCGATCTCTGGCTTGGAAGCGCGAATGTAGGAAGGACGGTTCCCCTTCCGTGTAGAAGCATGCAGGGTGAACTGGCTAACCAGTAAAATGTCTCCACCCGTATCCTTAACAGAAAGATTCATAACCCCATCTGAATCATCAAAAATCCGGAGGTTTACGATCTTCCCGCTAAGCCACTGAATATCTTCTTCATTATCAGCATCTTCAATCCCCAAAAAGATCAGGAGTCCCTGACCAACCGATCCCCTGACCTGATCATCTACTATCACAGATGCTTCCCTTACCCGCTGAATGACTGCTCTCATATGTGAAACAAGTATCTTATCGTAACTTTAAGAAATGAAGATAGATATTAGCCGGGAATTGATGTTCAGGACGGCGAGGAGTGGTGGCAAGGGTGGGCAGAACGTCAATAAAGTGGAGACCATGGTGGAAGCCATGTTCCCGGTGATGGAATCAGCCTTGCTCACTGATACGCAGAAAGCAATGGTCATGGAAAAATGCAGGAACCAGATCAATGCAGATGGTTACCTGACAACAAGATCCAGTGCCACGCGTTCACAGTTGGAAAACAAACTGCTGGCCATCGAAAAAATAAATAACATGGTCAATAGCGCCTTGGTGAAAAAGAAATCAAGGATCGCCACCAAGCCGCATGCTGGAGCCAAAGAAAAACGACTGACCGGAAAGAAGAACAGATCTGAAATCAAATCAGGCCGCAGAAGAATTGATCACAGCTGGTAAAATTTTATATATGCGAACGAGATTTTGGAAGTTGCCGTGGTATTTTTTCATTGTGGGTACGATGATTTTTCTGTCTTCCTGCCAGAAAGATTCAAGTGACGAAACAGGAACATCATCCCTCAAGGTAACATTCAGGATCCTCAACAACGGGGAACCCTTGAACACCAGTGAAACCTATTTGAATTTCAGTGGCGAGCAATACCGGGTGGATGTATTCAAATTTTATGTTTCCAATGTAAAACTTCGCACATCAGACAATCGGGTGAGTGAAGAAAAAGAAAGCTATCACTTGGTTGATCTGGCCAACGCGGAATCCAGAGAACTCACACTTACGATGAACAATGGCAGCTATCAGCAACTGGAATTTACACTGGGCGTTGATAGTCTGCGTAATGTAAGTGGCGCACAAACGGGTGCGCTGGATCCGATGCTGGGGATGTTCTGGACCTGGAACTCAGGATACATTTTCGCTAAGCTCGAAGGTCAATCGCCCCAGTCTACTGCCCTTCAGCAAAACTTCACGTATCATATTGGTGGCTTCCGGAACGGAGAGAATGCGTTGCGTAAGATCCTGTTGAATATACCTGCAGACAAACCCATCCAGTTGGGTAAAACCGATATGGTAGTCATCGATGTTGACCTTGCTCGTTGGTTTGACGGAGCGCATAAAATATCCATCGCCACAGCCCCTTCACTGATGACACCCGGAGGGCAATCGCTTTTGATTGCAGACAACTATGCCACAATGTTTACGCTGGCCAATGTGATCAATCCCTGATGAGGAAGATACTGGTCATATTGCTGACAGGCGTAGTAGCAGTGGGCTTGATGGAAGCCTGCAGAAAAGCAGACGAATCCGCTCCGGACACGCAATCGCTCACTCTAAACGTTCCCCAGGGTTGGCCTCAGCCGGAAAACATTTTTTCATCCAATCCATTGACCCAACAAGGCTTTGACCTTGGCAAAAAACTATTTTACGATGGCAGGCTTTCCAAAGATGGGAACTTTCCCTGTGCATCCTGCCACCAACAGTTTGCAGGCTTTGCCACCTTTGACCATACGCTGAGCCATGGGTTCAACAACCAGTTCACAACGAGGAACGCTCCCGGCCTTTTCAATTTGGCCTGGTATAAAGAATTCCATTGGGATGGAGGCATCAATCACCTTGAAGTGCAGCCACTGGCTCCAATCACCGCACCCAATGAAATGGCAGAGACCGTGGAGAATGTGATCGCAAAACTGAAGGCGGATGCAACCTATCCAAAGATGTTCAAGGCAGCTTTCGGAACAGAACAGATCAACTCCCAACTGATGTTACGAGCCCTGTCTCAATTTATGGGCATGATGGTTTCTTCAAACAGCAAGTACGATAAAGTGATGCGGGGACAAAGCAGTTTTACGGAAGGGGAAATGAGGGGCTACAAAATCTTCCAGGCCAATTGCGCCAGTTGCCACAAGGAACCACTCTTCACGGACCAGAGCTACCGGAATACGGGTTTACCGATGGATCCCTTCCTGAAAGACGCAGGCAGGATGCGCATCACCCGGTTGTCTGGAGATTCGCTGAAATTCAAGGTCCCCTCTCTTCGGAACGTTATGGTAACAGCTCCTTATGCACATGATGGCCGATTCTTTTCCGTGGGTGCTGTTATTGATCACTACCGCTTCAATGTGGTGAATGGACCTACCACAGATCCGTTGGTTAAAAACAAATTCAACCTGGACATCTTTGCTAAAAATGACCTGATCATTTTTATGCGGACGCTGACGGACAGTAGTTTTATGGCAGATAAAAGATTCAGCCAGGAATAATTATCAGGTCTCAGGATGCAGGTCGCATTGCCTCCTGCGACGTGCGAACTACGAACTGCGACCTATTTAGGCACTTCAACTTTACTTTTTCCTTTCCCTTGCTTAAACACTTCAAGGGCTGCTTTCCGGCTCTCAATCTCTTGTTGCATCCGGGCCTGATCAGTCTTATTTTTTTCGATATCTTTCTGGATATCAGAGAGTTTCTTTTCCAATCTGGACTGTTCCTCCATAAGGTTATTATATTTTTTCTCAGATTCCTTTATATCATTCTCCTGTTCCTTGATTCGAGATTCCTGATTATGATCATCAAGATGACCTCCAACTGCTGCAGCCACGCCTACACCGCCTGCCGCCACCAACAAGGCAGTATGTGACGAAACACGGTTGTTAAGGTCTTCCCCCGGATCTGCAAGGATCATGTATACCTTAGAAGCTGATTTACCGTCTTTCTCCACTTTATAATACATATCACAAACTTTGCCACTCAGTCTCAAAATTGAAACATTTTTAACTTCATAAAATCCGTTGCGCTCTTTTGCTTTAACTCCGCGGCTCTCGGCAAGTTTTCGCATGCCGTTTTCTACCTGATCCTTTGGGTAAGGAATTTCAAAAATGGTGGCATCGTGTTCCACCTTCTGGTATTTTACCTTTCCTGGATAGTGGCGTACGTTTGCGGCGTTGACATCCTGGCTCCTGCCGACGAAGACCAATAGAACGAACATGGTTAGTAACAATCCTTTACGCATAATCTTCCGTTTGAAGGATAAAGGTGGTAAAAATTCTGTGCCCCCGCTCAGCTATTTAATTATTGATACATATTGGCCATTCGGTTATTTTTGCTGAAAGCAATCGGCACACTTGAGCAGCATTAAGAAACTAGCCTCCCAAACCTTCTGGTATGGATTCAGCAACATCTTCGGAAGGTTCCTGAATTATCTCCTTACCCCGCTGCTGACTACCGTGTTTGGACCCGAGAAATACGGAGATATATCGATATTATTCGCCTCTGCGGCCTTCTTGCAGATCGTATACACCTATGGGATGGAAACCTCGTATTTCAGGTTCTCCAACCATAACCCCGAAAAACTGGTGTATAACACCGGGGTCACCACGCTTACCATCACCTCGGTTGTACTTACTGCCCTTTTGATCATACCCGTTCAGTCACTTGCCAGTTATATGGCAATTGGCAGCCATCCAGAGTACATTAAGTATGTGCTGCTGATTGTGGCTTTAGATACCATGGCTGTTCTGCCTTTCTCAAAGTTGAGGTATGAAGGAAGACCCCGCAAGTTTGCATTTTTGAAAGTGCTGAACATCCTTGTCAACATCGCTTTTGTTCTGTTCTTCCTCGTTTGGTGTAAGGGGCAGCACGAGAAAGGTGCTGAGAATGTATGGTCGCTTTTGTACAATCCGGCCATCGATATCGGTTATGTTTTCATTGCGCAATTGATTGCCAGTGCCGTTACCCTGGTGTTGCTGTGGAAGGAATTATCTTCCTTTAGTTTCAGCTTTGATAAAAAACTGGTCAGGGAAATGCTGATCTATTCGGCACCATTGGTGATCGTTGGGTTTGGGGGTATGATCAATGAAACCATTGACCGGTTCATGATCACCGCTTTGCATACGGGAACGCCAGACCAAGCCCGGGCGGCCAACGGTATTTACAGTGCCAATACCAAACTCGCCATTGTGATTACCCTCTTTATCTCTGCATTTCGGATGGGCGCAGAGCCGTTCTTCTTCAAGCAAGCTACCGAAGGGCAGGCTGCAAAAATCTATGCCCGGGTGATGAAATTTTTTGTGCTCACCTGCTGCCTTTGTTTCCTTTCAGTGATGTTGTTCCTTGATATCTGGAAATACTTCATGGGGGTCAAAAAACATCCTGAGTATATGCAGGGCTTAAAAGTTGTGCCCTGGCTGATGATGGGTAAAATTTTCCTCGGCGTGTATTACAATCTCTCCATATGGTATAAACTCACTAATAAAAACCTGATGGCAGCCTATGTTACGGTCGCCGGTGCGGCCATCACCATCGTGCTGAACTGGCTACTGATCCCAAGAATAGGCTATATGGGCTGCGCCATCGCCAGTTTTATCTGCTATGGCTTCATGATGGTGATCAGTTACAAACTCGGCCAAAAACACTACCCCGTTCCTTATGCCTGGAAAAAACTCACA
>REAQ01000175.1 GCA_004294195.1 Sphingobacteriales bacterium
GCACCCACACCCACAAACAATTCCACGAAATCAGAACCGGACATGGAGAAGAAAGGCACTTGTGCCTCGCCGGCCATGGCTTTCGCCAATAATGTTTTACCGGTACCGGGAGGACCCACCAGGAGTGCACCTTTGGGAATCTTACCACCCAGTGCCGTATATTTTTTAGGATTCTTCAGAAAGTCCACGATCTCCATCACTTCCTGCTTTGCTTCTTCCAAACCAGCAACATCAGCAAAGGTGATGTTCACCTTGGTGCCTTTATCAAACAACTGCGCCTTTGATTTTCCAATATTGAAAATCCCACCTGCGCCACCGGAGCCACCAGGACCACCTACTTTACGCATCATCAGCACAAATAACAAAGCAAACATCAGCAATGGGAAGAGGAAATTCAGGAAGGGCCCAAACCACTCCGGATCACGCACGGCGCTTACCGGAACCTCGGGCTGGATCTTCTCCTTGTTGGCCACCATATAAGCAGAAACATCTTTCTGGTAATCCTCTATCTTAGAATAGGTGAACTGGAAATGTGGCGCATCCTTAGAATTGGCCACATAGGTCCACTTGTCTTTCAGCAACTGCTTATAGAACGGTTTGTTCAGGCTGTCCTTTTTGATATACACCCTTACAATGCCTTTATTCAAAACCGGTTCAATTTTCTCTACATCGTTTTTGTCTAACATCTCCTGCCTGAACTTAAGCTCAGTGATATCGCTGGCATCAGGCTTAACACCCTGCATAAAATTATAGCCCAACAAAGCAATGGCTACAATAGCATAGATCCAGTAAATGTTGAAACGGGGACCTTTTTTCGAACCTCCAGTCCTATCATCTCCAATCGGACTCTTTCGCTGATCTTTAAAATCTTCCATTGTTATTTTTTCCTGTTCAGTATGAACGTTTCTCCTAATGTTTTTTTGCCTTTATGGACGCAGTCTTCTTTGCTGTTGGCGTCCGCGTAGTCTTGAGCGCTGATGGAATGGGGTCTTCATGCTCTACCATCACCCCATCGCTCCACATTTCTTCCAGCCGATAAAATTTCCGTGTTTCTTTCTGAAAAATATGCACCACCACATTCACGTAATCAATCAATACCCACTGCAGCGCCTGGTATCCTTCATGGCGATAAGGAAGTTCGTCGCAGGCCTGGTGAACCTGATCTTCAATGGCATCTGCAATGGCTTTCACCTGGGTATTTGCACCCGCTTCGCAAATGATGAAAAAATCGGCCACAGCCTCTGGTATTTTTCGCATGTCCAAAGACACGATACTTTCTCCTTTTCTATCCTGAATTGCGTTGATGATCACCTTCAAAATCTTGCTGCTCTTCGTTAACCGGGCCACCTTTTTGTCCTGGTTAGCTAATTCTCGTACTGCTGTCAAATGAATTGTTTTTTAGTGGTTGGATGAGAACACTATGGTTGGCGTTGTAGATTAAGTTATCGGGTTTCCCTTTATCTTTCCCAAAAATAATGATTAATTATCACTTGGGAAGCCGATGAAACCCGGAGCTGACATCACCATCCTGCCATCCATAGATAGTACCAACATCTATGCCATGCAACAGGTTCATGCCCATATGGCAAAAGACGGACAGGTCTACTTTGCACTCGAACAAACGGCTGGAAGAGGGCAACGGGGAAAGCAGTGGCTTTCTGCGCCGGGTACAAATATCATGATGAGCATGGTTTTTGATGTCAATGGCCTCCCACATGAACGCCAGTTCCCCTTTAATATGGCCATGGCCCTCGCTTGTTATGATTACTATAAATCTGTGGCAGGGGATGATGTGTCTGTCAAATGGCCCAATGATATCTACTGGCGTGACAGAAAGGCAGGGGGAATTCTGATCGAAAACCTGATACAATCCGGCATATGGACCTGGGCCGTTGTAGGCATTGGACTGAACATCAACCAAACCCAATTTGACCCTTTGATCTCCAGAACGCCGGTTTCCCTCAAACAGATCACAGGGAGGGATATAGACCTTATGGAAGCGTTAAACGCCCTGGCTGTTCAACTTCGGAAAAGATGGGACGAGCTTCGCCGCTCACCATCAAACATTTTGGAGGCATACGAGTCCGCCCTCTATAAAAAAGAGGAGAAAGTAAAGTTCAAAAAAGACAACCGTGTTTTTGAGGCCGTGGTGCGTGGCGTAGATGCCTATGGCCGGTTAAGGGTGCAATCTACGATAGACGAGCTGTTTGCTCACGGGGAAATCGAGTGGCTCTAAATCAGGCTGATTCTTTGGCTCTGGCCTCGATCTCAAAGCGATTATTGTAGTATCCGTTTCTTACTGACTCCCAAAGATATAAACCGATAAATCTCAGGAATCCGTGTTTCCTGAATTGTTCAACATGCGCCAATTCATGCTTCACCCACCGCTCGTTGGCCAGAAATTCCGATCTGGGTGTGCGGCAGAGATGGATGGTTTTACCGATGGTTAACGCAACTTGGGACACCCCCAGCTTCCTTGCTGCCAAACGGGCCAGCACTGAGTTCTCCCTGATATGTATATTATGTAACAGATGCACCCCACTAGGACTGTTGAACTGCCCTGAAAGTTGCAAGCATATTCCTAAACAACCCTTAACATTGCTTAATGAGAATGCTGCTTTCCCTTTGTCTATTGTGTGTGGGTCTGTCTGTGCTTGCTCAGCAAAAGAGCGATACCCTGGATCTGAATGAAGCAATCAAAAAAATCATGGGCTCCAAGGATCCGGAAAGCCAAGGGCGCGGCATCTCCATCCTTCCCGCAATAGGATATAACCCAACTTTCGGCTTGATGCTTGGCGCAACACTTACAGGAGGGAAAACACTTGGTAATCCCGCAACAACGAGGCTGAGCACCGGCACCTTTACCGGCTTCTTCACAACCAAAGGGATCATCAACGTACAGCTCCGGCACAATGTGTTTACGGAAAACAATACCTGGAATTTCCAGGGCAATGCTCAAATCACCAAGATGGTTTTGTTGGATTATGGACTGGGAACCAAAGCCGGGGCAGGCTTCAGGGAAGGCTTGAGCATCAATCAATACACACTCGATAACAATGAAGCCGTTTATCCCATCAAATTCAATTACATCCGCATCTTCGAGAAAGTGTATAAAAAAATCTCAAAGACCTTGATGGTAGGTGCCGGAGTAGCCGTGGATAACCACTTCAGCATCAATGATACCGAACTGCAGGTTGACTCCGGCAAATTCACGCCACATTACAATTACAGTGTAGCCAATGGCTTTAATCCGAAAAAATACTGGACCAATGGTTTCATGCTCAACATACAATACAACACAAGAGAGCACCCCAACAGGCCTCATGGTGGATTATATGCAGATATTGCTTTCCGCATCAATCCCAAGCTTCTGGGAAGCACCAGATCATCTACACAGATGATGACTGAATTCAGAAAATACATCAGCCTCTCTTCCCGAAATCCGGAACATGTGATTGCCTTCTGGCACCTGGGTACGTACAGCCTGGGCGGCGTACTTCCTTACCTTGACCTGCCCGGTACGGGAACGGACATGTATAACCGAAGCGGGAGAGCCTATACCATCGGGCGGTTCAGGGGTCCCTCTTATTTTTATCTTGAGTCTGAATACCGCTTCCCAATCACCGCCAACAAATTCCTGAGCGGTGTGGTTTTCGCCAACATGCAGTCCATTGCTGATGCGGATAACAAAGAACTGTTCAAAGGCTGGAATCCCGGCGCTGGCATGGGTTTGAGGATCCTGTTCAATCGCAGCACAAGAACAAATATCTGCATTGATTATGCTTTTGGCGCCTATGGTGCGAAAGGTCTCTTCTTCGGATTGAATGAAGTGTTTTAATTAAAGCTTTGCTTTTGCGATGATCTCTTCCCCATGCTGTCGCACCCGGGGCTTCTTGAAGATATGCTTGATCACACCTTTCTCATCCACCAAAAATGTTGTCCTGATCAATCCCATGTATTTTCTGCCGTACATATTCTTCTCACCCCATACTCCATAGGCTTCGATGATCTTTTTCTGTGGATCCGCAACAAGGGTATATGGGAGTTCAAATTTGCCGATGAATTGCTCGTGGCTCTTCACGTCATCCGGGCTGATCCCTACCACTTCAATCCCCTCTTTTTTAAGCAGTGCATAGTTATCACGCAGGTTACATGCCTGCTCTGTACAAGTAGGCGTATCGTCCTCGGGGTAGAAAAAAATAGCGAGTTTTTTCCCGAGATAGTCTTTCAATGATACTGCCGCACCCATTTGATTTTTTCCTTTGAACAATGGCGCTTTCTGTCCTGGTTCTAACATGTTTTATCTTTTAAACGGAAATGACGTTTTGGTTTTATTTCCTGCTTCGTCTTCAACAGTTACAGACAGCACATGTTCACCGCGGTCACATTTTTCATCAAAAACATAGGTGAAGCTGTTTCCCCTGCGGACAAACCTTAGCCATTTACCATCAAGCTCGGCACGGAAATTTTTGATCTGCTGGTAGTTATCTTTCACGTAGAGCACCATTTTCTGGCTTTTGGAAAGATCAGCATTGGGCGCAAGTCCTGATACCACCGGCGGCTGGTCGTCAGCCACCAGTTGAAAACTGCCAAAATCCCGAAAGCGGGCAACGTATTTCCCCATCTCCCAATTGGCCCTGGCTACGTCTGTGTTTCCCCTGGTCAACTTCTTCATCAGGATCTTATCCCTTAAATGATAAGGAATGGTTGCCGAAGGCTTAATCTTTACCGTCATTGCCACCTGCAGGGGCGTTGTGGCCTGATGCAAATTGTGGATGGGTGAAAAAGTATTAGGCTGTGCATCCGCTGTTACACTATATCGAAAATAGATGGAATCATACAGAGCCTTTTCCGGAAGAAAAACCTCAACCTGTTCTGTTTCAAAAACGTTGATCTCTCCGGCGCGCATCAGCGGCTCAGGCCTGGCCAATGTCGGCTTGTGCATGGCAGTTCTTTTCAATGTGAACTGAAGGTTTGATTTATTCCCGTACGCATCCATTACCTCAAGCCGATAGTTATGCGCGAGAGTGTCTTTAAGGAAGATATAATCCCCCGGCTTGTTGTATGGATATATGTTCAGCGCGTCACCAGGCAACGGTATCAGATATTGGAGATAAGAACCACCCGCCATTTTAGTTCTGTAATCGATATGCGCATTCAACATCCGCGTTTCATCATACCCGATTTTA
>REAQ01000354.1 GCA_004294195.1 Sphingobacteriales bacterium
ATCCAACTCATTCTTGCTGTCATACATCAATTGGCCGTTCATACCGTTCCAAACGCTGAATGATCTTCCGCCCAATGAGTAGAGTTTCTTATACACATCACCTTCCTTACCCAGGGTAGTCGTTACATTGAGTCGGCCCAGTATGGAATCTTCCTTCCAGTAATTCTTTGCGTTATTCCAAAATGAAGGCGCAGGGAACGCTAAAGGATCCAAGGTGATTGCAGGATCATTCGCACGCAACATCTCACTGAATCCGGCATACTCCCTTGCATCACCTTCATTGGCAGTGATCACATACGGTGCGTTGCCGTAGGGAACCATCGCAATACCGTCAGGCTCATACATTCCAAAAACATTAGCCCTCGGTACAAACTGTATCACGTTCGATGGTCTGTCGCTCAGATCCATTGCATTTTCCTCCAAACCGTAATTCTTAAATCCAAGCGGAAGGATCTCCTCAATGGACTTCGACATCAGGTTGATTCTGGCGATGGCGTTATTCTCTTGCAAGGTCACCCAGGCAAGGCGACTGTTCTCTGCCACTGCGATATATTCTGGTTCGATGTCTTGCGCAAAACTTGCATTCTTACCGTAGATGCGAAGGCCTTTGGCCTTTAATGCATTTACAGAACCCGCGAATTTTTCAAAATTCAACCGTGTTTCTTTAAACCCATCTTTTACACTAATAATAGAAACCGTACCGATGGGATCTACCGTGTATGCGTCATTGGGCTCTCCTTCATTTGCCGTGAGAATGAATCTTCCATCAGGTGTAAAAGTCACCATATCCGGCAGCGACCCAACACTGATCTGCTTAACTTCACTGTAATCTTTGGTCTTAAAAACCACAACTTTTCCGTCGTTGGTTTTGTCACTCGCTTCAATAGCGGCAGCCAGCAAACCATTGCTGACATCAATACTATTCACCAGTCCGCCATAAGGTGCAATCGAAATAAAACCAATTTTTTGGGGCGATGAAAGGTGCTGATCTCTGCTGCTCCTGCAGGTTTTGTAGGATCCGTAGCGATCACAAGGGTAGACAATGCTTGAAAAGATGTGGATTCAGGAATTTTACCTCCATTTCCACCATTGTCGAAATCCTGCTTGTTACAGGAAAAAAGCAGGGCGGCCATAGCCAGGCCCGGAAGGAACTTTCTCATGCGCAATAGTTTTTTGCAATGCTAACAGCGCAGTATTAAGCCAGCGTAACCAAAAGGTTTACAGAATGTTACCTCTAAACCCTCCCCCTACTTCCTCCCCCTACCTTCGGCGCTAGTTTATATCACTACAATAACTGACCTCGGTCATTCCCCCCGCCTCCAGGGCTTGCTACTTTGCGTCATCATACTTAAAACCTCGTCATGGAAGCAAATCATACCAAACCAGCGAACGGCAAGCCAGAACACATGGAGATCATGGATGGCAACGAAGCCGCCGCCTATATCGCCTACAAAACCAATGAAGTCTGCGCCATATATCCCATCACGCCCAGTTCAACGATGGGTGAATGGGCCGATGAATGGAGTGCTAAAGGCATGACCAATATATTTGGTCAGGTTCCCCGTGTCATGGAAATGCAAAGTGAAGCAGGTGCCGCAGGTGCCATTCACGGTGCCCTCCAGGGCGGTGCATTGGCCACCACCTTCACCGCTTCACAGGGTCTGCTCCTCATGATCCCCAATATGTTCAAAATAGCCGGTGAGCTTACGCCCACCGTTTTTCATATCGCCGCCAGAACCCTGGCCACACACGCGCTCTCCATCTTCGGAGATCACTCAGACGTGATGGCAGCCCGTTCCACCGGCTTCTCCATGCTCTTCGGAAACACCCCGCAGGAAGTGATGGACATGGCCCTCATCGCACAGGCATCAACCCTTAAAACAAGGGTGCCTTTTTTGAATGTGTTCGATGGGTTCCGCACTTCACACGAACTGAATGAAGTAGAAGTGATCTCAGACGAGATCATCAAAGCCATGATAGACGATGAAGCCATAAACGCGCATCGCGACAGGGCGCTGAACCCAGACAATCCATTTATCCGCGGTACCGCACAGAATCCTGACGTGTATTTTCAGAACAGGGAAGCTGCCAATCTCTGGTACCAACGCGTACCAGAAGCCGTGCAGGGAATGATGGACAAGTTTCATCTACTGACCGGCAGGAGATACAACTTGTTTGAATACTATGGCGCTACCGATG
>REAQ01000176.1 GCA_004294195.1 Sphingobacteriales bacterium
ATAGGTGAGTGCAGACGCAAAGCCCATATCGCCGCCGCATAACCGAAGAATACGATACGGTAGCCCCAGGCTTTGAACAAGCTTTTCCACGTGCGCCACCATCTGTTCCAGCACTTCATAGCTTTTCTCCGGATGTACCAACTGCACGATCTCTACCTTATCAAACTGATGCACCCTGTTCAACCCCCGCACATCCTTGCCAAAACTACCGGCTTCTCTCCTGAAACAGGGAGAATGTGCCGTCATCTTCACAGGCAGATCCGATTGCTTCAAAATTTCATCGCGGTAAATATTCGTCACCGGCACTTCCGCCGTGGGAATCATATAAAAATTATCAGCCGGCATGTAGTACATCTGCCCTTCTTTATCTGGCAGTTGTCCCGTGCCGTAGGCAGAGGCTTCATTCACCATATAAGGTGGAATATACTCCGTATAACCAGCCGCAGTATTGAAGTCCAGGAAATATTGGATGAGCGCTCTCTGTAGTTTCGCACCCTTTCCTTTATATACCGGAAAGCCGCTGCCAGTGAGCTTTACGCCGGTTTCGAAATCCACGATATCATATTTTTTAATCAGGTCCCAATGCGGCACAGATCCTTCAGGCAAAACAGGGATCTCCCCGCCCTGGCGGATGGTTACATTATCGTCCGGCGTACGGCCCACAGGCACTTGCTCAGATGGCAGGTTGGGGAGCTTTACCAGTGTATCCGTCAACTCCTTTTCAGCAATAACCAGTTTTGCAGATACCTCATCCAGTTCCACCTTCAACCTTCCAACTTCCAACTTCAAATTTTCCGCTTCATCCTTTTTTCCCGCCGCCATCAACCCACCTATTTCCTTAGATGCAGCATTGCGACGCGCAAGCAGCACTTCACTGGCCGTGAGCAGCGATTTACGCTGGTCGTCCAGCTCAATCACCTTATCCACCAAGCCCGGCTCGGAGAAATGTTTTACGGCCAGTCTTTCCAAAACCCAATCCCTCTGCTTGCGAATCACTTGAACCTGCAACATGCCTAAAATTTTCGCAAAGATAATCCGTCAGCGGATATCCCTAATTTTGTGTCATGTTTACTCAAGATGACCTCCAGGCGAGGTGGTGGAAGCTGGAAGAAAAGCTCATGGAGCGGTTTGGCAAGAAGCCAGACATGGAAACCGTCCTTTTCCTGATCGGCATCCAGGAATTCGGAGATATCCGTACCAAATTCACCAAAGAAGAAAAGCAAGATCTCATGCATGTGGCCGTATGCAGCCTGCTGGCAACAAGCGGTTACTACAGCCTTGAAACCGTAGATGAAGACGGATGGCCCCATTTCAAACAACTGAAACATATTGATCCGATGGGCCTCAAAGACCAGGAAGATTTCCTAAAGGACCATATTCTGCTTTATTTTCAAAACACCGGAATGATCTGACATGAATAAATGGCTTTTCACTTCAGCTTGCCTGTTTGCGTTCACCATCGCCTTCTCACAGGATGTACGCATCCGTAAAAAAGATCGAAAAAGAGACGTGATGATGGTTACAGACAGTGGCAGCATTGTGCTGCGACTCTCTGACTCCACTCCGCTCCACAGGGATAATTTCATCAAACTGGTGAAACTTCATTTTTATGAGGATGTCAGCTTTCACCGTGTGATCCAGGGCTTCGTCATTCAGGCAGGCAGCCCTGCAACTAAAAGTAATAAGGGTGATACCCTGGGCATCAGGAATCCTAAGTACACCGTTCCGGCAGAGATACGTCAAAGCTTCTATCATAAACGAGGTATGCTGGCTGCAGCCAGGACGGGGGACGATGTGAATCCTGAGAAAAAAAGCAGTGGGACACAGTTCTACATCGTGCAAGGACGGATTTTCACGCCGGAAAGCCTCGATTCAGTAGAAACCCATCGGCTCAAAGGAAAAAAAATAAGCCCAGACAGAAGGGCGGTATACCAGACCACAGGTGGCATTCCCCACCTTGACCAGAACTATACCATTTTTGGTGAAGTGGTGACGGGGATGGAGGTGGTTGATAAGATCGCCGGCACCAAAACAACCGGAATGACTGGCGGTGATAAACCGCTGAAGGATATAAAAATCCAGAAAGTCACCCTGGTACGGCGGGCGAAAAAATAAAACGCCGCTTTTTTTCCTTATAACTAGTTACTTTTGGCCTTCAACGTAAATTTTTTCGAGATGAATTTCCCCGGTAATCTGCGCTATACAAAAGACCACGAATGGATCAGTCTGGAAGGCGATATCGCTACCATCGGCATTACACAATTTGCACAAAGCGAACTGGGTGATATCGTATATGTTGACATCGAAACCATCGGAAGCGCACTTCAGGCAGAAGCTGTTTTTGGAACAGTGGAAGCGGTAAAAACAGTGAGCGACTTGTTTCTTCCTGTAGCCGGAACAGTGTTAGAGAAAAATGCTGACCTGGACAGTCAACCGGAACTGGTGAACCAGGACCCTTACGGACAAGGCTGGATGATCAAAATGAAGGTCAGTGATCCCGCTGCCGTTGCAGCCCTGCTTGACGCAGCAGCCTACGAAGCACTCGTCAGCTAAACCCCATATGATCAAACGGTTCCTGCTCACCCCATGGCCCCTGTTGTTATGGACAGTCGTGATCTTTTTCCTGTTGACGATCAACACAGGATCAATGGAATCCGCGCCGAAGATCAAGCACTTCGACAAACTGGTTCATTTCATTTTGTTTGGTGTAATGTCTTTTCTATGGGTATATGCAAGCCAACAAAAAGGATTAAGCCGGTTCCTCTTCATTTTCATTTGCGTTGCCGCATATGGTGCAGGAATGGAATGGGTGCAGGAAAATTTTACATCAAGGGAGTTTGACTCGATGGATATTTATGCAGATGCAGCTGGTTCTGCAATGGGTGTCATAGCGGGCAAAAAAATTGGCCCCTATGGAAATAGGGGCCGCAACCAAAACTAACTGCTTATGAGAAAATTGACTGCTTAAAAACGTACTCTATTATTAGATGTCAAAACAGGTGCCAAGGTTTACTTTCACATTGTTAATGCTATACTAAAGCTCAACGCACTCTCCACAAATTCTTTCTACTTATACAACGTTAACCATCAACCGCTTATTGCACTAACCCTGTTTCCAAAGATCTACAATTATAATACGAATATTAGATGCCGAGGGTTGTACCTAAGCTATTAATGAATTGTGAAAATCCCTAACAAACTTGGTATCAATTTATTCAATCAGCTAATAACCAGCAGTTTATGATTTTTAGCCCGTAATTTTGGCCATAATATCCTGAAGGTCAACATCGCCATCGCCATCCACATCGCCGCCGCCGCTGAATTTTTGCAACAATCCGCCGAAATCAACGCCGCTTGCCTTACCACCGGTGAGGGAGGCCATCACACTGTTGATATCAATACTGCTGTCATTGGGGTCACTCACCTTTCCGGCCAAGCCCTGAAGGACCTGGGGGATAAGGCCACTGCTCACCTGACCTGCCTGGGAGGGGTCAACATTAAACTGGCTGGTTAATTTTCCGGTAAACTGCGAAACGATATTCTGAACGAGGGGGTTTTGCATGAGCGAACCCAAGCCATTGGAAGAACCGCCCTGGCCAAACATCTTCATCAACTGTCCCAGTCCGCCACCACCACCGATGGCTTGTTGCAAACCGTCCATAATGGATGACCCTGCTTCCTGCATGACCCTGTCATTCTGCTCATTGGGAATAGCAGGATTGTTCACTACCTGCTCTTGACCCGACTGTTGAATCAGGCTAATCAATTGATCTAACATATTACACGTTTAAATTTGGAATGAGCGTGTAAGTTAGTCCTTGCTGTAAATGTTATGTGCCTAGTTGAAGAATTGACACAAGATTAATTCTGCTGGGTAAGCTTCTCTGCATTTTCAGCAAATTGCAGAGCATCAATCAACTCGCTGATCTCCCCATTCATTACTTCACCAAGATTGTAAAGTGTCATGCCGATGCGATGATCCGTCACGCGGCCTTGCGGAAAATTATAGGTGCGGATTTTTGCCGAGCGGTCGCCAGAACTCACAAGACTCTTACGATGTCTTGCGATTTCCTCTTCCTGTTTGCGCACCTGCTCTTCGTATAGTTTGGTCCGCAGCATCTGCATGGCTTTCTCTCGGTTGGCCAGCTGTGTACGCTCCGTTTGGCACATCACCACCACGCCAGTTGGGAGGTGGGTCAGGATCACTTTCGTTTCCACTTTATTTACGTTCTGTCCGCCCGCACCACCGCTACGTGCAGTATCCATCTTCACCTCGCTATCCTTTACTTCCACATCTACTTCTTCCGCCTCCGGCATCACGGCAACCGTTGCCGCACTGGTATGCACGCGGCCACTGGCCTCTGTATTCGGAACCCTTTGCACACGATGTACGCCACTCTCAAATTTTAATGTGCCGTATACATCATCACCCGTCACTTCCACCTGTACTTCTTTATATCCACCCACCGTTCCTTCATTTTCCGATAGCAAAGCCGTTTTCCAACCCTTCTTCTCGCAATAGCGCAGATACATCCGCAGCAGATCTCCGGCAAACAGCGATGCCTCATCCCCACCCGTGCCCGCACGGATCTCAAGGATCGCATTTTTCTCGTCCTGCGGATCCTTGGGGATCAATAAATTCCTGATGTATTTCTCCAACTCCTCTTTCTGCACTTCCAGTCCCGTAGTCTCCAGTTTGGCCAGGTCCCTAAGCTCCACATCATCGCCCATCAACGCTTCCCGGTTAAAATCAATATCATCCAGCAGCTTACGATAGTCGTGATATGCTTTTACAATGGTCTCCAGACTGCGATACTCCTTGCTCATCTGGGTGAATTTCCGGTTGTCACTCACCACTTCGGGGTTGGTCAGGGCCACGCCCAGGTTGTCAAACCTCGCCTTGATCGCTTCCAGTTTATCTATCATACTTTTGTTTCGCTTTACAAATCAGGCGCAAAGTTACAAAATCAGCAAATGGGATACGAGAAAGTTCATGGCGATCAGTTGTTTGACGGCCAGGTTTTCCATGGCAACAACATTGTTTTGATCAGGGATACCCGCTCTGGCAAGGACAGCATCGTTGCTGCCGCAGAAGCTGGCGAGGATATACAGTATGTCCCCGGACTCATCCGGCCCGGATTCGTGAACGCCCATTGCCACCTGGAACTCTCCCATATGAAAAACAGGAGCTTCCCTGAATCAGAGATGAATGATGCCATGCAAAACGCATTGGAAGAAATGAAGGCCGATGGCATCGTGGCTGTGGGCGACATCTCGAATTCCGCCATAACAGTCCCGTATAAACGAAGTTCAGGAATGCATTTCCAGAATTTCATTGAAGTGCTGAGTTTTTCAGAAGCCAATACCCCTGCAAGGTTGCTTCATTACCAGCAAGTGCTGGATACATTTCTAATGGCAGGCCTTCAATCCTCAAACCTTACACCCCACGCACCTTACTCCGTGAGCGCAACCGCGTTTGAACACATCAGTAAGACTACAGCAAATCAAGTCATCTCCATCCACAACCAGGAAACCCGCGCCGAAGACGAGTTATTCCGCACCGGTGGCGGGGATTTTCTTCAGCTGTTTGAACAGTTCGGCATCAGCGAATCACCGTTCAGGACAACAGGTGTATCGTCATTGAAATCTTATCTGCCTTACTTCAACCATGGACAAAGCATCATCCTCGTACACAACACGTATACAACCAGAGAAGATATCGAAGACACAAATGCCACCCAAGGAAACCCCCCCTCCCCAACTACGGTGGATTGATACCAGTCTGGCAACAACTAATAGAAGATTACAAGGACACCCTCGAAATTTTTATGAGACCAAACTCCTTCAGAGCACACTACGCAAACTCATCCTCAAAGCAGT
>REAQ01000358.1 GCA_004294195.1 Sphingobacteriales bacterium
GGGCGGCAAGGCTCGTCGCGGTGATCAGGGTAAGGCGAAAGGCGCGATATTTGATCATCAGAAGCTACCCCCTTTGGACGGTCCGGCGGGCTTGGCCTGTCTCGGTGTCCGGCTGTTTCAAAATGGTCTGTATTCAGTTTTGCGTCGATTGGCACTTGAAAGTTGACTGAATGGTCTACATAATGTGTCCATATGTTGGGGGCGTCAAGTCCAAAAGATGACGGAAATATTATTGTCCGAGCCGGAACGGTTCCCGGTCCTTTCGAAGCAGCCGCTGGCGGCTGTCGTTGGCAAGCGTGCGCCGATGGCCCAACGGGATCGCCGTGCTGCTACCGAAGCTGCAATTATTGATGGATTCGAACAATACCATTGCAGAAAAAGACGTAAAAGGAGGCTATCATTTCAACGGCAATTTTAAAAATGCTGATGATTTGAGCCACGCTTTGGCGGGTTTGGCAGGCAAGTATCAAGACTTGGTAAAAACTGAAAAAGCCTTAGTATTAGACATTTTTGAGGAAGTTTTTAATCACAAAGAATTTACAGGCAGGTCAGGTACATTTTATGGCTACGAAGGTTTGGGTTCTATTTATTGGCACATGGTGTCGAAGCATCTTTTGGCAGTACAAGAAACTTGCCTACGTGCCGAAAACGAAGGGGCTGATAAAGAGGCTCTTGCCAAACTAAACGTGCATTTCCATGAAATTTTTGAGGGAATAGGCGTGCATAAATCGCCTGAAGTCTATGGTGCTTTCCCTGTAACGCCTTATTCGCATACGCCTTTCAACAAAGGTGCGCAACAACCGGGTATGACAGGGCAGGTAAAAGAAGATATTTTGAGTAGATTTGGAGAATTGGGCATTTGTATCAAAGAAGGAAAATTGCATTTTGAACCTACTTTGCTTCAGAAAGAGGAGTTTTTGACAGTCGAGAAAAAGGTGTTTTTCTTTGATGTGCAGGGCAAAAAGCACGAAACAATGGTAGGCAAGAATGCTTTATTTTTTACTATCTGTAGCGTGCCTGTAGTCTATGAAATGGCGGAAATGGAAGGCATAGAAGTCGTGGACGACAAGGGCGTTTCGAAGGCATACAACCAAACTTGCCTGCCTGCGGAAGACTCGGCAAACCTATTCAAACGCAATGGGAAAATAACCGCGATAAAGGTGAAAATAAAACTGTAGCACAGACGGCTCGTCTGTGATGGAAAACGAAAAAAGTGCGAAAATGTAGGGGCAAACCTACGTGTTTGCCCTGTTTCGCATACAAATTTTGAATAAAAATGAACATTTGTGTTATTCAAAAG
>REAQ01000359.1 GCA_004294195.1 Sphingobacteriales bacterium
ATCCCAACGGACGCTGTTAAACAAAACAATACCGCAGAAGTAGGTAATGAACTTTACCTCACCAAAGCATTAGGTGTTGGCATCTTAACCACGGCAGAAAAAAAGGGAATACTTAAACCAGAACATGCGGCCCTCGCCGCAGCGCAAATGATGCAGCTGAACAAAGTTGGAGAGGCACTTGGAAAAATAGCCGGTGTAAAAGCAATGACCGATGTCACTGGATTTGGTTTACTCGGACATCTCATAGAAATGGCTGAAGGCAGCGGCACCAGCGCCAGCGTTCATGTCAACAAACTTCCATTGATCACGCCGGCACTGCTTGCTTACATCGAACAAAAAGCAGTACCCGGTGGCACCCAAAGAAACTGGGCGAGCTATGGACACAAAATAAATATGGAAGGCTTTGGCGAAGTGGAGAAATCCATCCTTGCCGATCCACAAACCAGTGGTGGATTATTGATTGCTGTTGATACGGCTTCGCGCGAAGAAGTGCTCGAAACCCTAAAGGCTTATGGGCTGGGTGATTTTACACAACCCATTGGAGAAATCATCCCTAAAGAAGAAGCTGTCATTCGTTTACGCTGATAAACGAAAATGATCAGGCCGCAAGCTTGTCGATCTTTGCCGCCAACTTCCTGTCTTTCTCCGTCACGGTATTTCCCGCATCGTGCGTGCTGAGCCAGATCTCCACCGTGTTCCACACATTGGTCCACTTCGGATGGTGATCCATTTTTTCCGCCTCAAACGCAACGCGGGTCATGAAAGCAAAAGCCTCGGAAAAATTGTTGAACTGAAAGCGCTTGTACATCGCTTCTTTGGTTTCATCCCACATATCAAAATATTAAATGTCCTTTATTCTTGATCTTGTCCTGGCTTAGTTCCATCACCAGCTGCACGCCATTGATCTGCCGCACAGATTGAATCATAGCCTGAACCGTCTCCTCGCTGATCACATCGCCCTTCATGAGCCAGAGGAAATCAAGGTGTTTAAATTCAGGAAGCAGATACTCACCATCAAACTGGTTGTTATACAAATAATGTACAAGAGACCCGGCTGGTTCAGGATAACTGAAAATTGAAAAAAAATAATTGCGTTTCTTCCTGGTCAACATGATCTCTAACTCACGATTCAAACGAAAGTCGATCTGCATGGCCTGATTAAGATGCCAGCAAAACTGGTAATCCTTCATCGGGCCCACCACACCCAGGAGTCTGGTTTGGTCAAAGAACTCCTGGAACATTTCCTCATTGTCTACTTTTAAACGGATCATCTAAAAACCAATATCAAAAACCATTTCGGCTTTCTGCGCGGCTCGTCCTTCACTTACTCCATCTACACGAACACCTGAACCGCTAAATGTATAGTCTGGCATGATGCCCATAGAAACCGTAAAACGTGTAGACGTTCCCGTTTGCTGCTCACGTGTTTTCGAAAAGGCCAGCTTGGGCAAGTTGTTGGTACTGGATACAACGCTCACAATATATTTTACGATGGCCAACTCACCCATGTAGTTGATCTTAGGCGCATCGTCTGAAGGTTTGTGATAATCTGTGTGCAAACCAGTGAAGAAAAACAACACCGGAATGTCTTTCCGATAAAAAGAGGTGTGATCACTAGGACCGGTGCCGCTTGAATCGATCTTGATTGTAAACGCCTGGCCCTTTTCTTGTGTCTTGATCAATGTTCCCCAGGTTGGTGATGTGCCGTAGCCACCAACAGTGACCGACTTCGTACTATCGTTCATCCTGCCCACCATATCCATATTGATCATATAAGAAACCGTGTTCAAAGCAATGGTGGGATGTTCTACATAATACTTGGAACCATAGAGGCCAAGCTCTTCGCCGGAAAATGCAATGAACAGAAAGTTGTGTTTCTTCAGTTTTGATTTCTTCAAGAGTTTCGCAAGTTCAATCAACGCTGCGGTGCCGCTGGCATTGTCGTCTGCGCCATTGTGAATCGCGGGCTGCCCATTGCGAATCATCGAGTTGCCATCTTCACCATAGCCGAGGTGATCAAAATGTGCACCCAGCACAATGGTTTGTGCAGCACCATTATCAATATAACCAACCACGTTATGGGCCGTTCTGATCTTAGGCTCGGACTCCACACGGATCTTGCAATCATAGGTGGCCTCAGGATCAGCAAGGTGTTTTTTAAAGGCTTCGCGGGTGACGTACACTACGGGGATTGGCGCCTTCTCAGACTTATCCTTACCGTTGTACTTCAACTCTTCCGAGCCATCCACCGTGTTGTACAGGACCACCAGGGTAGCACCTTTCTCATGTGCGTTCTT
>REAQ01000177.1 GCA_004294195.1 Sphingobacteriales bacterium
GAGTTGAACATAGGCATTGGTAAGCGTTCCCTGATCCAGCAAAAGACTGGATTTGGTATTGGCCGCAAAAGTCCATGGGAAGCTCCCCTTCACGGTTTCTTTGCCTTTAACAGCAAGCAAATAGCCGGATCTTTCACTGGCAAACGATTGTACCTGGTCTTCCATCATCGGGATGGATCTTGGTACCAGTTGCCAATTACCATCGGTACCATAGGACCTTGGTTTAGCAGGATACCAAAGTGATCTGACTGGTTTCCATGAAAGACCGGATGGAGATGCAGCATCATATCCCCACGCGTACTTTGCGCCGTCTACTTTTTCCCCGGAGGCCACAGCAACGTAGGTTTGCAGGCTGGCCCTGTCAATCGGCAAAGGCTGATACGCTTCATTCATGACCACTTTCCAATCACCCGGTGTATTGAGCACTGCTTCCGTTGCTCCATTTCCCTGAACAATGAATCCGGTTTCATAACTGGTTTGTGCGTAAGCACGGAAATCAGCGAAATTCCAAACCGTTGCGGTGATGATGTTTTTGCCATTTTGAAGAAAGGGTGCCAGATCAACCGTCTCATAGTTCCAGTTGGCGGGGTCACTCCTTGCTGGTCCCATGGCTACACGCTGGCCATTCACCTGCAACAGGTAGAGGTTATCACCGATGGCTTTGTTTCCAGATTCAGGTCTTTCCTGAAATGATATACGCCGAAAGCGTTGGATCCAGCATCCGGATGCGTCACCCATTTAGCCGTCCAGAACCGATGCTGCCAAATAGAAGGATCCTGCGCTTTGCCGCAAAGCGTAAGCATAACCGTTATACCCAAAAAAAATAAACCTTTCATCTTTCCGATTTTAATCAGTGCAGATGAAAGGTAAAGAAATTGCGATAGACCAAATCAGTTGGCGATAAGCATATCACGCATAAAGGCAGACGGCATTTTTCCGGTAGTTTTCTGGAACGCCCTGTAGAATGTAGAGCGTGAACTGAAACCCGCCTGGTTGGCCAAACCTTCAAGCGTGTACATGTGCGCATCAGGGCTTTCCATGAGCGAACGCAGATACTTAATGCGATACCTGTTGATGAGGTCGTTGAAATTCAGGCCATACTCGCGATTGATGATAAAAGACAGATAGGTGTAAGTAACATCTAGGTCTTCCGATAAGTTTCTGAGAGAGTAACCGTGTTTCAAGTAAGGTTTTGCAGTCTCGAGATGCTCTTCGATCAACGCAAGAATCTGATCCCGTTTCTCCCTGGTTAGTTGGTATGCGATCATAGATCCTGGTTAAGGCGTAAAGAATGGTTGTTATGCACTATTAATATATTACAAAAAGAGCAGAAATGTAACCCTTGTGGAACCTTTTTTTAATGCGTGCAAACTATAATTATACAATCACCAGAATATGACCGCCAGTTTAAATTTTGTTTAATTATTGGCCTCTACAAACACCAAATTCTTCCCTTTCTTCAACAATTCATACCTGATAGTCCTGTTTCCGCCTGTCGGTTGTCCGTTACCGTCAGTTGGCAAATAGACGGGGAATACCCTAAATAGGGTATTCCCTTGAATGGAAAAAACATCATAGCCCATGTATCCTTTAAAAATCTCCCTTTGCGGATCAATTTCGGGGAAACGAATTTCTCTAAAAACACTATCCCCTTCCACCGTAACACCCTTGATCTGCCCATATGCGCCGGTTCCGGCAGCTGTGGTATGCAGCAGGATTTCTTCAGAACCGTCGCCATCCAAATCTGCATGCAAAACCAAATGCAGTGGATCAGTATCTTTAAACAGTACACTGTCACCACGGTCTTTTACTTTTAACACAATATCACTTAAACTCATTCCGATGGGATGCGTCTCGTTGATCTGAATCACCGTCCCGTTCTTCAAAATGATTTGTTGAGGATTCTGTGCAATGGTTGTGTCTTGCACAGGAATCTGCGAAGACGTAGTATTGGCTTGTTGATCAGGTTGAGATTGACAAGCGATCATCGCGGTCATGATCCATACAAAATAAACCGGTTTCATTTTGATGATTTAAAGTTATACAGAAATAACATCGAGTATAATCTCTATCGCATGATGGATATCATCATCGGTGATCACTAGTGGTGGTGCGATGCGAAGACAGTGAGGCGCAAACAGAAACCAATCGGTAAACACACCTCGCTCAATGCAGCTGTCAATGATCTTTTTATTCTCTTCAAAAGAAGAGAACTCAACTGCGATCAACAATCCTGCGGCTCGCACAGATCTGATGCGAGGATGCTTCAGTTTCTCCAGGAAGATGGAAGATTTTCTGTTCACATCTTTGATCAGTGATCCGTTGGTGATCACGCGGAATGACGCTAGGCCTGCAGCGCAGCTCACCGGATGGCCGCCAAACGTAGTAATATGTCCTAACACAGGATGATCTGTAAGGCCCTGCATGATCTCCGGAGAAGAAATAAATGCGCCGAGGGGCATACCGCCGCCGAGCGCTTTACCAAGCAATAGAATATCCGGCACAATACCGTATTGTTCAAAGGCCCACAATGACCCCGTTCTGCCGAAGCCAGCCTGAATCTCATCCAATACCAACAAAGCCCCCATCTCCGTACACCTTTTGCGAAGCGCTTTCATCCATTCTATATCCGGTTTGAGCACACCCTTCTCCGCCTGCACTGTTTCGGCAATCACCATCGCCGTTTGCGAGGTAATCCGTTCCACTGAAGCATAGATATTATAAGTTTCATGCCATACCCCGGGAAGCAGTGGCCTGTAGGCGTTGCGCCAGTATTCATCGCCCATTACACTCAACGCACCCTGGGTGGAGCCGTGATAAGAATCTTTAAACGCGAGGATCTCTGTGCGGCCGGTATAGCGCTTAGCAAGCTTCATTGCGCCCTCTGTGGCTTCTGTTCCGGAGTTGGTAAAATAAACGGACTGGAGTTTTGCCGGTAGTGTAGCGGCAAGCGCTTTGGCGTATTCAACCTGTGGCGCCTGTACGAGTTCACCATACACCATCAGATGCATGTACTTATCCACCTGATCCTTAACGGCTTGCACTACTTCCGGGTGGCAATGCCCGGTATTGCAGACACTGATTCCTCCGATCAGATCGAGGTATTCTTTTCCGGAGGGCTCCCACATCCTGCATCCTTCAGCCCGCTCGATCTCAATAGCAAGCGGAGCAGGGGAAGTTTGGGCTACATGATGAAGAAACAATGCTCGGTGGGTCATTTTTTGTCCAGTTATCGAAGAATAAAGGTACGAAATCGAAATCCGCCCACAGAATTGAGAAGGGATGTTAACTTTATATCCTATGGCAGTGATTTTACCTGTAAATGGCGTGTTACCCCGGTTTGGCAAGGATTGCTTCATCGCCCCCAATGCCACCATTGTAGGGGATGTAAGCTTCGGTGATGAATGCTCCATTTGGTTCAATGCCGTGGTGCGTGGTGATGTGAATAAGATAAAAATGGGAAATAAAGTGAATATCCAGGATGGTGCTATTATTCACTGTACATACGAAAAAACAGAAACACGCGTTGGTAATAATGTAAGCATTGGTCATTTGGCCATCGTTCATGGTTGCACCATCCACGACAATGTGCTGATTGGAATGGGCGCCATCGTGATGGATAATGCGGTTGTTCATAGTAACTCCATCATTGCTGCCGGAGCCGTTGTGCTCGAGGGAACTATTGTAGAACCGGGATCAATCTATGCGGGTGTGCCAGCCAGGAAAGTCAAAGAGACCTCGAAGGAATTGATTGAGGGCGAAATCAACAGGATCGCCAATAATTATGTGAAATACAGTGGCTGGTTTAAAGACCAAAGCCATGATTAATCCGGTATCCCTATATCCAACATCGTTAAACCCTTATCAGGATATCATGAAAAACGTTTTATTAAAGGCTGCCATGCTGTGCCTTATTGTGTCACTGACCTGTAGCTGTTCACAGAAATCTGGCTGCCCGAGCAACGGGAAAAATGTGGGCGCGGAACGTCTTCTCTCCGGCGAGAAAGTACCGAAGACGAAGAAGTTCAAAGCCTAAACGGGAATCAAAAAACCCAAATATGGATCTTACCCTAAGAAACGACTTCGGCTGTACAGAAGCTGTCATTGCCGAACACTGCGGATTCGACAAATTTTACAAGGTGGCGGATCTGCTGGCCGAAAGAATCAAGATCAAGTTCACCAACAAGATCGATGATTCCGATACCTCTTACTGGGATTTCATCTATCGTGGGCATAAACTCACTCTGCACTACAATATTTACGATGGCGTATCCATCTTTCCCAGAAACTGGAAAGATGCTGTAAAGAAAGACAACGAAGCGGTTGTTGATCTGGCGCAGACGCTTAAGGCGATTGCCTGAATGAAAGGGAGAAGATAAGTGGAGAAGTGCGAAAAGGCTTCGCACTTCTCCCCTTATCTTCTCCCTCGCTTCAGTAAGGCTTTTCTTTAATAGAATCAAGTATCGTACAATAACTGACGTACCGATCAATATGAATTCGCTCTTCCTGAACAGCTAATTTCACCGCACAATCCGGTTCATTCATGTGCAGGCAATTGTTGAACTGACAATCCTGTATCAGGTGACGCATCTCCGGAAAATAATGAGACAACTCCTGCTTACTGATGTCCACCAGGCCAAACTCACGGATACCAGGTGTATCAATGATCCGCCCACCCCCAGGCAGGTCAAACATCTCCGCAAATGTGGTAGTATGCATACCTTTACCGCTCCAATCACTCACATCCTTAGTACGCAGCGCAAGTTCAGGCAAAAGCTCATTGATGAAAGAAGACTTGCCCACACCGGAATGCCCGCTGATCAAGCTCGTTTTACCCATCATTAGCTCCTTCACTGCATCAACACCTTCGCTGTTTTTCACACTCATCGGATAAACGCCGTATCCAATACGTGTATACATTTCCGTTAGTTCGTCCAGCTTCGCTCTCTCCTTATCTTTGTACAGATCTGTTTTATTAAATACAATCATAGCAGGCACATGATAGGCCTCACATGCAATCAGGAAGCGGTCAATGAAACCCTGGGAAGTACGCGGTTCTTTGAGGGTGGCAATCATGAGCGACTGGTCAACATTTGCTGCAACAATATGGTGATGCATCCGGTGGGAAGGGCTCTGCCGGTTGATGTAATTTCTTCGGTTATAGATGTCCGTTATCATGGCCACCTGCTCCGCACCCTGCTCCATCTCTATATTCACATGGTCCCCAACAGCGATCGGATTGGTAGACGTGATCCCATCGATCTTAAATATCCCTTTGATCCTCGCCTGCAAGACCACACCCTCTGCTGTTTTCACAACATACCAGGATCCAGTAGACTTATATACCGTAGCTAACACGGGTGGAAATTAGACAATTTGGTGATGCGGTACTGCGGCAATGCTTATGGAAATTTGCGGAAAACGGTATATCGGAATAAAACCTCGAGGAAAATGAACAAGAGGGCGAGCATCACCAGTGGATAGTACTTCTCGTTGAATCGACGGGTGGTTTTAATCTCGATCCTTGTTTTCTCTAACTGGTCAATATCAGCATATATCTGTTTAAGGCTCTCATTATCTTTGGCCCTGAAATATTTCCCGCCCGTTTCCATAGCGATCTCCGTCAATAGTTTTTCATCAATATTCACTTTCTCCTGCTGCATGATAATGGCCCCGGATGGCGTCTGC
>REAQ01000178.1 GCA_004294195.1 Sphingobacteriales bacterium
ATTGTAGAAGAGATCTAAGTCTATATCATTGATTTTCAATAGAATATGAAAATTGGGCTTTACTTCGGTTCCTTTAATCCCATTCACCATGGGCATTTGATCATCGCCAACCACCTCATCCAGGAAACTACGCTGGATCAGGTTTGGTTTGTGGTGTCCCCCCAAAATCCATTCAAGCAGAACCACGGCTTACTGAATGAATACCATCGACTTCACCTCATCAATCTTGCGATAGAAGGTGAGCGCAAATTCAGCGCAAGCGATATTGAGTTCAAACTTCCCAAACCGTCTTACACCGTCACTACCCTGCAGTACCTTGATGAAAAATATCCGCAGCACCAATTCTCCATCATCATGGGCAGTGATAGTTTCCAAAACCTTGACAAATGGAAAAACGCCGAGGTGATCATGCAGCGTTACACGATTTATGTTTACCGAAGACCGGGCTTCGAGATCCGCGAAGATCTGCCGGTGCAAAAAATAGTCCTCGATGCGCCGCTGTTACAAATTTCGGCTACCCATATCCGTGAGTTTATCAAACGGGGCAAGTCGATACGATATCTGGTGCCAGACGTTGTCAAGGCCGAGATAGAAGCCAATCACTACTACAAATAAATTCAGTTAATCAAAAATCCGAGTGCCAGACAGATCAAGGCAATAACGGGTGCGGGAATTCTAGTGAACATGAGCGATAAAAAAGTGAGCAGCATCACACCGAACTGCAGCCATACACTGGCCTGCCCTTCAACAATTCCCATGAAGTGCATATCCTTAGCCAGGTAAACGGTAGAAGCGGTCATTATCCCAACCACTGCAGCATTGATACCTTTCAAACTTCGATAGATCACCTGGTACCGATGCAGGTTTTGCCATACCGGATAAAAAAACAAAACCAACAATGCACTAGGAAGAAATATACCCACCATGCCAATCACACATCCGAGGATCTGCATAGATATCCCGGAATTTTTCATAGCCAATCCGCCCACATAACTTGAAATGGAAAACACCGGACCGGGAATAGCGCGAACAATACCAGCGCCCGTAAGAAACTCATCCCGCTCAATCCGGATCACATTCTGGTTGCGTTTTTGAATGCGCTCACTGGTAGGGCGAACCACATACTGCTCATACATCATCGGTACCAACACATCGCCTCCGCCAAATACGATACTGCCAAAGCGATAAAAGTTTTCAAATAAGTTGAAGGATCTTCTACTCTCCCATTCTTGCTTTCTGGACACCTCAGACAACAAACCGCTGATCAAAAAAATCGAAAGAAAAATTACGATATTTCCCCACTTGATGGGCCGATACTCCACTCTGGCCACCTCGCCTTTCTCCCGCGTCAACACGGAACTCACCCAGCCACTCAGGATGATAACGATCGGGAAGATCCATGGCGTTTTGAAAAAGAAATAAGTTGTAAGCATAGATAACACCATCACCCATCTGGTCAGACGGTTCCGGATCACAAGGGTAAACGCCCTGAAACTGGCAAAAGCCAAAAAACCTATGGCCATGGGCTGTATAAACCGAAACCCATGGTCAGACAAACCCTCCCGCTCAATATATTCAAGCAAAAAACTCAAAGAACCCATGATAATGGACGCAGGTAGAATCCAGACGATGAGAGTGAGGATGGCCAACGGAAGTCGGCCGCGCTTAAAACCGATCAAGGTCAAAGTCTGAGTGGAAGACGCTCCTGGCAGAAGTTGGCAAAAAGCATTAAAGTCTAACAATTCTTCGGCCGTTAAGTCCTTGCGCTCCTGGACAAAAGTTTTCATCATCATCCCCAGATGCCCTTGCGGTCCGCCGAACGCAGTAATGGCATGCATGAAAACAGCCCTGAGGAACTGGATATGACGAAGCAGCTTCAATAATCAAATTGCTTGAATGAATTTAAGTAAATGCCCACGAGTAAACCAAAACTTCGTACTATTTTGCCATATGAGCAACATCATTCGTCATGCGCTGTACTTGGGCGTACTTTTGTTGGTGGCTTCCTGCCAGCCAAACATGTATAAACATCTTTCTACATACAAGCCTGTGCCTTCCGGAGCACCCGACTATAACAATATAGATTTCTGGGCGGCACATCCGGATAAATGGGACCCATCGGACTCTACTCCTAAACCCCTGCGTCAGAGCAGGATCAACCAGCCCGTAGACGTTTTCTTTCTGCACCCCACCACCTTTACGGATCCGCAAAAAACAAATGACTTGAATGCGCGGATGGATGACGACTCGCTAAACTTGAAAACAGATCAATCGCCTATACTTTACCAGGCCAGCATCTTTAATAAATACGCCCACGTTTGGGCACCCCGATACCGACAAGCACATATTAATATGTATTGGTATAAAGACACGGCCACGGCACTCCGCGCCTTTGACACTGCCTATAGCGACATTGCGAGGGCCTTTGAATACTTCCTTGCAAAAAACCAGGGCCGGCCTTTCATCATCGCATCCCACAGCCAGGGCACAACACATGCAAAACGACTGATCAAAGAATACGTTGACAACAGCAAACTCAAAAACAGGCTGGTGGCTGCTTATCTCGTTGGCATCGCCGTAGCGCCGGACGAGTTCAAAAACATCCCGGTATGCAAAGACTCTAATCAAACCGGTTGCTTCGTTAGTTGGAGAACATACCGCCGTGGTGTGGAATCCACGGGATATACCACCGATGCACATGCGGTAGTCGTGAATCCCCTTACCTGGACCACAAACAGTACGCTGGCTCCAAAACAACTGCACCGGGGCGCCATCCTGTATAAATTTAATTCCATCGTCCGCAAACCCAATGACGCGCAGGTCCACAACAATATGCTTTGGATCAGCAGACCAAAGTTCCCGGGCGGATTCCTATACAAAACCAAAAACTATCATGTTGGCGATTTCAATTTATTCTATCTGAATGTCCAGGAAAACGTCAAGCGAAGGATCGATCTTTTCTGGAAATAAAAAGTTGATCATGAAAACGATTCTTGTTCCAACCGATTTCTCTCCCGTTGCGCTCAACGCATTACACTATGCGCTTGCATTGGCCAAAGATCTTTCTGCAAAAATTATCCTCTATCACTCTTATCAGATTCCGGTAACCTTCAGCGAAGTACCGGTGGTGACCATCAGTCTTGAAGAGTTGCAAAAAGAAAGTGACGCAAAACTTCAGGAATTGAAAAACGATGCAGAACACATCACCTCACATCTGGTTCCCATCGAAGCACATAATGTGTTAGGCGACGTGGTAGAAGAACTTGACACGATGTGCAAAAACTATCGGCCCTTTGCTGTGGTCATGGGAACAAAAGGAGCAGGGGCAATCGAAAGAATGATCCTCGGATCAAGTACAATTGCGGCCATTAAAAAATTAGATGTGCCCGTACTTATTGTTCCACCCGGAGCATCTTACAAGCCCATCAAAAAAATTGGATTCGCGTGTGATTTCAATCATGTTAAAGACACGATCCCTGTTACAGAAATTGAAGGCCTTGTGAACACATTAAAAGCGTCTCTACACATCTTAAATGTGGACTACAACGAAAAACATTTCACCGGAGATTTGACTGCTGAACTCACTGAGATGCAGGAGTTGATTGGCCACCTTAACCCAAAATACAATTACATCAACAGCCTGAATGTTGAAGAAGGGATCAATGCATTTGCAGATGCAAATTACATTGATCTATTGTTGACGGTTCCGAAGAAACACAATTTCTGGGAAAGCATATTCCGAAAAAGCCAGAGCAGTGAATTGGTGTTGCATAGTCATCTGCCGATCGTAGCTGTACATAAATAGCTATTAGCTAATAGCTAATAGCTATTTTAGGCTAAGCCTAAAATTCGGCAGTCTTCGGCGTCCTCGGAAACGGAATCACATCGCGGATATTACCCATGCCAGTAACAAACTGCACCATTCGTTCAAAGCCCAGACCAAAGCCGGCATGTGGAACCGTACCAAACCTGCGGGTGTCAAGATACCACCACAACTCATCGGTGGGGATATGCATATCCTTCATGCGCGCCTCAAGATTAGACAACCGCTCTTCCCTTTGTGAACCACCAACGATCTCACCAATACCTGGCGCAAGAATATCCATCGCCGCAACGGTTTTACCATCCTCGTTCAATCGCATGTAAAATGCCTTAATATCTTTGGGATAGTTGCGAACGATCACAGGTTTCTTAAAATGCTTTTCCACGAGGTAACGCTCATGCTCACTCTGCATGTCTATGCCCCAGGAAACATCGTATTGAAATTTCTTCTTCTTGTAATGAGAAGATTGAAGAAGGATATCTATAGCTTCTGTATAAGTGATGCGTTCAAAATCATTGCTGACCACAAATTCCAGTTTCTCGATTAGGCCCATCTCGCTGCGCTTGTCTTGTGGTAGCTGCTTCTCCTCTTCCAACAATCGCTGCGCCAGGAACTCAAGGTCCTCGCGATTGTTCTTCATCACATATGCGATGATATATTTAATGAACTCTTCGGCCAGGTTCATGTTGTCCTCGATATCATAAAACGCCATCTCGGGCTCGATCATCCAAAACTCCGCCAGGTGCCTGGAGGTGTTTGAATTCTCCGCACGGAAGGTTGGCCCAAAAGTATAGATCTCGCCAAAAGCGGTAGCGGCAAGTTCACCTTCAAGCTGCCCACTCACGGTGAGGTTAGTTGCTTTGCCGAAAAAGTCCTCTTTGAAATTAATGCTACCATCCTCGTTACGAGGCGGGTTATCAAAAGGAAGGGTAGTCACCCTGAACATCTCGCCTGCACCTTCCGCATCACTTCCGGTGACGATGGGCGTATGGATATATACAAACCCCTTATTATTGAAGAACTCATGAATAGCAAAAGCCAATGCATGTCTGACCCTGAACACAGATCCAAAAGTATTGGTCCGGAACCGCAGGTGCGCGATCTCCCGCAAGAACTCCAGGGTGTGTTTCTTCGGTTGGAGGGGATATTTCTCAGCATCAGAATCGCCCAAAACCTCGATGGACCTGGCTTTCAGCTCCATTTTTTGGCCTTTGCCGAGAGAGGGGACGAGCGTGCCCTTCACTTTCAGGGCTGCACTGGTGGTAATCCGCTTCAGAAGAGCCTCATCAGCGGTACCCAACTCAACTACAACCTGAAGATTAAACCCATCACAATCACCTCCTGGCCGGAGGCTTCCCCTTCTAACAATGTTTTTATCTTAGATCTCTGATTAAACATGGCGCAAAGATAATGGATATGAATAGCCTTTTTTGCCCATTTTGGTTGTAAATGGGGTATAAAACGGGCAGTTATTTGGGATTTCTGTAAATAATCACTAATCTTGCATCGGATATTTAGCTGACCGAACCTCACCTCAATCCCCGTAGCGCTCGTCAGTTATAGCCAACTCGTTCGAATCTAACCCAAATTTTCACCTCAATTATTGGCAACACTCTAAACATGCCAAATCTATTCAACTGATTGTATG
>REAQ01000360.1 GCA_004294195.1 Sphingobacteriales bacterium
CTGCAAAATCAAAGGTCAGCAGGTTTTGATCGTGTGTGAGTGTAATGGACGATTGTCCGCTTATATCATATAAATGATTATTGACATGCAAGCCAACGATACGAGTTTGAGGAATGAATGGATTAAACCGCAGGCTGTCCGGGTGAAATACGGTCAGACCCTTTACCCCCCCGAAAATTAGAGTGCCATTGTGGGTTTTCAGGTAACTCGAACTGTTAAATTCATTGTCCTGCAAGCCATCGGCAGCCGTAAAGTTCTTGGTCGTTTCGGCGCGCACATCGAAGCGGCACAACCCTTTGTTGGTACTCAGCCAGATAAATCCGGGCATAGCACTGTCTTTTGGTGTGTTTTCTGCCAAAACACCATATACCACATTGTCGGGAAGCCCCTGCGCGATACTGTATTGTTTGAATATCCCTGTCTTTTTGTCTAAGCGATTTAGCCCGGCTTTGGTGCCCAGCCAGAGGTAACGATTGGGTTCGAGCGGATCATCGGCGGCGCTCAGTACCGTATTAGAGGACAAGGAAGTGCGGTCTTTCGGATTATTGACGAAGTATTCAAATTGATACCCGTCAGCATCGGAAGGGGTTGCTTTAACCAATCCTTCAAACCCAAATATCCAAATCGTAGATTCGGCGTCTTTCCACAGGAAATGAGAAAATTCAGAACGCTGTTGCAGGCTTGTTTTAAAGGCGAATAACCGAGATTGGCCCGTCGCAGGATCAAGCCCGTGCAAACCCGATTCACTGACACTGAGTATCTTGTTTTTTGCGTCGAGGCACAAGCCACGCCCTTTCAATGGAAATGTCTGAAGGGCCTTGGTAAGGGCATCTCTGCGGTACAGCAACGAGTCAGCACCGTATGACCAGCAATTGCCGACCTGATCATACAGTACAGTTAAGGTTTGTGTATATCCAAGATGAAGCGATGACAGAGACTGATCAGGCGTGCTTTGGTCAAAATAAACAGATTGGTATAGTTTACCAGGTCCGGCAGAAGTGGTGAATTTGCCCTCCGGTGTTTCGAAGATCTTGCGTTGGGAGATATTGGGAAGATACCTTCGGAAGGTGGGATTTTGGGTATTGATCTTAAAAATGCCAAAGCCATCGGTGCCTACCCAAAGCATACCGCTCTGATCTAAAAACAAGCTGGTAATACGGCCTTGTTCATGTTGTGGGAAAAAGGCTTCTATAGGCCATTCAATATCAGCAGGCGCCTTGTTCAGGTACTTTTGTGGCTGATATTTTTTTAAAGTGTTATTCCTGATGATCCACAGCGCTCCGTTAAAGGTC
>REAQ01000361.1 GCA_004294195.1 Sphingobacteriales bacterium
AGGACCTTTGCACCCGGTGTGGACCGGCAAATATGATCCGCCAGTTTCATCGCATGGATGGCAGCATAGCAGCCCATGAAATTGATCGAGGTCCGGAATATATTTTTAGGCAGATCAAGCAGTTCCATCACTTGGAGATCCAATCCTGGGGCACTCATGCCCGTACAGCTAACGCTGATGAGGTGCGTAATCTCCTCGGCCTTCACCTTATGATCCAGGCATTTTCGGATGGCTTCCAAAGAGAGTGATGGCGCGTATCGGTTAAACCACTGCATGCGCATTTCAAGTGAAGGAAAAGGTTCCATGCTCTCTGAATGCGGATAGAATTTCCAATCGGTCAAAGGCCTGCTATAGTCAGGGATAAATGAATATCGTTGTTCAATGCCGCTGTGCCGATACAAAAACCGCAGCTTACGATGATCCTGCTCATTGAAGGCATAGAGCTGCTTCATGAAGCTGAGGATATCTTCCTGCTCATGCTTAAACGGTGGAAGGGCAGTGCCGATGGCAATAATTTTACTCAAAGTGATTCCAGATTAACAATACCAAAAATGCCAGGTTGGTGCAAACGGAGGCTACCAGGTTCATGGTCATGGTATTGGAAAAATTGGCGGCAGAATGATCCTGCCACACTTTTCTTGCCCACCGTAGAAAATAGAACAACACGGGAAGCAAGAAGGTTGAGAAGACAAAGAATCGGGTCTGTTGGCCTCTCTCTGTAAAATACAGGAAAAGCGTGAACATCGCAACAGAATAAAGCAGGGCACAGAATACAAAAGTGCCGCGGTAGCCAAGCATTCTACTGATTGTACGCACACCATCGGCCTTGTCTGCTTCGTGTTGATATACTTGTGTAAGTGGGTAAAAGCCGCCGATCAACAAACTGCTCGCGAGGGCTGGCAGCACCGGCACCTGCATAGGATGGCCAACACTGCACGCATGATAGCTGATGGCAAAAGTGACTGCACCCTGAAAGATTACCACACTGAGATAACCGAGGATGGGATATTTTTTCAGCCTGATCCCCCGATAACTGTAAGCGCGGGACACGAGGATATAGAGCAGGATGCCCATCGAAAAATATACACTAACCGCCAGCGACAACAACACGGCCAGCGCATCCATCAACAAGGTGGCGTGGAAGAGTTGCTTAGTGGGCTGCATCGGATTTTTCACGCCGCCAATACTGCCTTCATCCCGGTCCATATAGGAATTGTATCCATTGCTGGCGGGATACACGAGCAGGTGCAGAATCAAAAATGAAAGGATCAGTCCGGGTAGATCAATATAA
>REAQ01000362.1 GCA_004294195.1 Sphingobacteriales bacterium
GATCCTTATTACGTGTATGAATTCCCGGAATGGGTGACTGCAGTAGCGGTAACCAAAGAGGGAAAGATCATTATGGAAAAACAGTACCGGCATGCTGCTGGCATCACCATGTTTGAGATTCCCGGGGGATGTGTGGACGAGACCGATGCAAGCCTGGAGGATGCGATTGCCCGTGAGTTGAAAGAAGAGACCGGATACGAGTTTGCGTCATACGAGTATCTGGGAAAAATATCGGCCAATCCTTCTACCAACAACAACTGGATGCACATGTTTATTGCAAGGGGTGGTGTGAAGACCGGTGATCAGGAGCTCGATCACAATGAAGAGATCAGTCTGCATTTAATGGATAAGGCGGAGGTTGAAGAACTGCTTCGGAATTACGAGATCAAACAGGCCATGCATGCTACGGCTCTTTTTTATGCTTTACCGAAATTATAAGTGAAGCAGAGACCTATTTACTTCACCTACCAGAAACACACTTCCGCAAACGAGAATGAGATCATTTTTCCCGGCCGAGGATAGTGCTTTTTGCAAAGCAATATTCACATTCAAATAGACTTCACCTTCTAAGCCAAGGCTTGCTGCTTTTGTAGCCAATTCATCAGCCGAAAGCGCTCTGGGGATTTGAGCTTGTGTAAAATAGTAGTGGGCTGTCTTTGGTAACAGCGCCAGTACTTTATCAATGTCTTTGTCTCTCACCATCCCGGTGATCAGATGTAAAGCATGGTGTGGGGTGATTTCCAATTGCGCAAGTACCTGCCTGATACCGTCTGGATTGTGGCCCACATCCAGCACAACGGCAGGGTGCTGGTGGATGACTTCCCATCGGCCATGTAATGCAGTCAGCGCTTTTACTTTTTGCAGCGCTGCTTTCAGGTGGTGCCTGCTGATGTTCCAACCCATCAATGTTAACTGATGGCAGGCTTCCAGCACGGTAAGGAGGTTTTTTAATTGGTAAACACCGGTCAGGTCCATCTGGTATTCTTCATGATCCTGGTGCGTATGATCAGCAATTTCTGCAATCAACAGGGAACCGTGATGGTTCCAGTTGTTGACAAAGCGTTGTTGGTCTGCAAATACGATGCTTGCGCCACAGGCCCGGGCTTTGTCAATAAACACTTCCTTGATTTCCGGTTGAGTTTCGCCAATAACTACAGGAACGCCAGGTTTAATGATTCCGGCTTTTTCCGAAGCAATTTTTTCAAGGGTGTCACCCAGGATATTCATATGATCCCATCCGATATTGGTGATAACGGAAAGCTCCGGCGTAATGATATTTGTACTGTCAAG
>REAQ01000355.1 GCA_004294195.1 Sphingobacteriales bacterium
ACCAATACTTTTTGGGCCAGACAGCAAGACCATTTTTCAAACCAGGAGATCATCCAACCCTTGAATCCTTCACGGGAATCGGAGACCAATCCATGCAGGGTGAATATCCGCCCTTGTTTGCGCAGCATCCATGCTGCAAAGGTCATCAATAAGCCCGGTTTGGGATTGCCTGCATTGATGATATCCGGTTTTATTTTCCATATGATGCCCATCAATTTTATCAATAATACAAGGTCATGTAAGGGCGTGATGCTTCTTGAAAATGGCAGGGGAATGAGTTCAGCGCCTTCTACTTTACAGAGTGAGGTGATCTCTTCACCGTCACCACTGACAACCACTACGCGAAAACCTTTTGAGACGAGATACGCCACCTGGCCTTTCATGAAATGCGCGCAAAAAGAAGAGGAGATTCCGAAAAGAATTGTTGGCATGCAGGCGTCATGCAGATTTGAGTGAAATTAAACTTTATTTTTGAATCCTAATCTTACCTCGCATTGGCCATTGCCCTTTTCATTGCATATGCTGTCTTTTTCTCCTGGTTGCTGGGTAAGGTCCCTTTTGTAAAACGGGCGGGCATGCCAACGCCATACCTCATCGCACTCTTTCTTTTGAAAATAGCGGCAGGCGTAGCGTATGGGTATATCCATTTCAACGCACCCGGCCATGTGGGCCTCACCGATACCTGGAAATTTTTCTACCAGGGGAGCGAGGAGACTGCAAAGATTTTGAAGGATCCCTACATGATCATCCGCGACATCCTTCCGCATGAGGTGCACCAAGGATTCGGAAAATTATTCACCACTAATAATAGTTATTGGAACGATGTGAAGCATGAACTCATGGTGAAACTCGCTGCGGTGTTCAACATCTTTAGTGGTTCCCGTTACTATGTGAATGTGGTGCTCTATAGTTTCATCACCATGGCGGGTCCGGTGGCCTTGTATCGTCTTCTTCAACATACGATCCCGGGAAAACAACTGCGCTTTTTTCTCGCTTGCTGTATCCCCACCGCACTGTTCTGGTGCAGTGGCTTTCATAAAGAAGGAATTCTTTTCAATGCACTGGCGCTGATCTGGTATTTGATACAGCGAAAGCAGGAAGGCAGGTCCCTACGCTTTGTGCATTATGTTGTGCTTGGGATATCTGTGCTTAGCATCCTACTACTGCGGAATAATATTATCCTGCCGCTTGCACCCGCTCTACTGGGCTATTTCATTGCGAAACGATATCCCACTCAACGCTGGTGGGTGTATGCAACGGTTTGCCTGCTCGGGGGGATCGCATTT
>REAQ01000179.1 GCA_004294195.1 Sphingobacteriales bacterium
CTCTCCCGCTCAGAAATTGTGGTACCCCTTATCCACAACGGCGAAGTATGGGGCGTACTGGATGCAGACAGTGAACATCTTGATCATTATGACCTTAGGGATAAACAGTATCTCGAAGAAATAGCAGCCCTATTAGCTATTAGCTAATAGCTATTTTAGAAGGGAGGTGATGGTCTTCTCAAACTCCTCTTTATAAAGGTCATACCTCGCTCCGGTACCGGGACCTTCAAATCCGCCATGGATCTTTTTTACCTTTCCATCTTTACCTATAAAAATGGTGGTGGGAAAAGCCTTGATGGGAGTAAGTTGCGGAAGTGTTTTTTCTGTCTTTAGTGAATCTGCACTGGTGACGCCGGTGATGAGCATGGGATATTGCACGTTGAAGCGTTGTTGAAATTTTCTGAGACTTTTGCTAGCGCGTTGGAAATCCGTTGAATACTCATAAGCCAATGCGATCATCTCAATACCTCTATCTTTATTCTTCCGATAATAATCACTAAGGAACGCTGTTTCGTCCATGCAATTGGGACACCAAGATCCCATGATCTGGATCACTACTAACTTACCGGCAAAGCGTGGATCACTGAGGGAAACCATCTGGCTGTCGACGTCAGGAAAACGAAACCCAATCTTTTCTTCTCCCGGCCTAAGTTGCATGGCAGACAAGGAAGCATCCACTTTTGCATTTGGATTCTTTGTAGCATACCAGGGCTCAAGCCATGTTGCGCTTGAAGCAAATACGCCATTATAAATGTTCCCATCGGGCCCAATTCTTGCGCCAATAAAATAAGCATGGCTGCCATCAAAACAAGAAAGCTGTATACTGTCCCCATTCACCACGCCTTCGAGAAAACGATAATCACCAGATGGTGTGATAAAGGTGCCTGTCAATTGCTGGCCCTTTTGTACAAACTCCGCTACGGCCGGCCTACTGGTGCCATTGGGACGGATGAATGTTACTGACCATCTACCTGAGATATTGGCTTTGGGTTTTGTGTCTTGAATATTGAAACGTACTGCGCCGGGCTTTATGACTACGGGCATCACCATCGGCTGTCCTGTGGTACCCTTGATCCACACGCCGGTATATCCACCATCTGCAGTTTGCCTTAATCTGAAATCAGATTCAAACAAGGGCATGCTAACTAAAGTTGAGTCACCCACACGCCGGATATCGGTTACGCGTATCCGTTCGGTTGCATTCTGGATGGTCCAGACTTCAGTGCCGTTGCTCCTGTTGATATCCAGGTTGAACACGATGGGCAAGCCATCTTGCCTTTCCAAAACTGCACGGTACATGCCGGATGCTGACTTTTGCCCAAAGGCAGAAAACACTGTTGAGAGAAAAGTGCAGATCATGAATGTGGATATATTCCTCATAACGGCAACAAAGGTAAGTGGTTTGTTGCAGTCAATCTCGCTGCTGTGTATGGATAGCAAAACAACCGGATATCACGCCGTTGTTTTGTTACCGGGTTGATATGGCAAGGCCCATACGTTCGGCGTAATTAGGCACATAGCCGTCTTTCCGAAGGATGCGGAGCAAATCTTTTTCCAGGCTCACCACAGGGAATTCAATGATGCGACCAAGCTCTACCGTCACCCCTTCAATGATCATGGTTGGCACCCGGATGATCTGCCTGCCCTCCTCTTCATGACCCGGACTTTTTTTATACATATCGGGTTGATTGGAGACCATGATCATGGTAAGGTTTTCCAACGGAAAGCCACAGCAGTCGAGGATTTTCAACAGCCTCGGCACTTCCCTTCTGGAATCACCACACCAGGTTCCCATGAAGAGCGTGATCTTCTTGTCTTTCAATAAAGGCGCCACATAAACACAGGTGCCACTGTCTACAACATATTGGTCGTAATTAGACACGAACCAATTACGGAAGGGTTCCTGCCAAAGGGCTTCGCGGGTACATTGCCCAATCAGGATGGTTTGCCCGGCGGCATCTGTGAATTGTTGATTGATTTTACTTTCTTGTGTATAGGCGATACTGGCTGTTCCAAACAGAACAGCACAGATCATAATGAATTGTTTCATTTATCATGCGTTTGATGGCCCTGTGATAAAGGGCCGATGAAATAAAAATGGATCGATGGGGATGAACTCAGGCGGCTGGTGGTCTGAACACAGCATTGCCAATTTGGTTTGGCAGGTTCATCTGATATGCGGCATGATATCCGGTTGCGGGTAATTGAAGGAGGCCGATGGCAGCAAACATCTCGGGCGGCATGCTTTCGGTAGAAACAGTTTTGAGGACCGATGTTTTCAAATCACCTGTCTCACCTGTATTGCTGTTGATGGTTTTAAAGATGTCATCGCATCCGCAATCTTTCACGGAAGTTTCCATAGTGATCGCGATGGGGCAAAGCACATAGCTCATCATGTTCCCGGCCATAAGGCTTAGGAACAGGATGAGCATGATGAAACTTATCCGTTGAGATTTCGCCATCGGTCAGTAATATACACATAACCAATAACGAATAACTGCTTAAAGATTGTTAAACATGTCAGCAGTCATCTTCTCAAGGTCAAACTCTGGCTTCCAGTTCCAATCTTGCCCTGCTACGGAGTCATCGATACTCTGCGGCCAGCTGTCTGCGATGGCCTGGCGATAGTCAGGTTTGTAATCGATGGTAAAGCCCGGAACATGCGTACCAATGCAGGCTGCAATTTCTTTGGGTGAGAAACTCATGCCGCTGATGTTGTACGAAGTACGTACAGAGATTCTTTCCGCCGGCGCCTCCATGAGCTCAATGGTTGCACGGATGGCATCGGGCATATACATCATCGGCAGATAAGTATCTTCTTTCAGAAAACAGGTATAATGTTTCTCTTCCAGTGCTTCATGAAAGATTTCCACCGCATAATCCGTTGTGCCACCGCCCGGCGCTGATTTGTAGGAGATGAGTCCAGGATAACGGAGGCTGCGTACATCCAGGCCGTAGCGCTGGTTGAAGTAGTTACACCAGAACTCACCAGCGAACTTGCTGATGCCGTACACTGTAGTGGGCTCGATGACGGTTTTTTGCGGACAATTGATTTTTGGACTGGTTGGTCCGAACACCGCGATACTACTGGGCCAGTAAACTTTATGGATTTTTTCTTCCCTTGCGATGTCCAGCACGTTTAGCAGTCCGGTCATGTTCAGGTTCCAGGCCAGGGGCGGGTTTTTTTCGCCGGTAGCGGAAAGGATGGCAGCCAGTAGATAGATCTGTGTGAAGTTCTGGCGGATGACCTGCACGTGCAGCATCTCCTTATTCATTACATCCATGCTCACATAGGGGCCGGTGCCTTTGAGCAGGTCATTTTCTTCACGGAGGTCAGACGCCACCACATTGGCGCCACCATATATTTTGCGCAGGGCGAGGGTGAGTTCAACACCGATCTGGCCACAGGCACCGATAACGAGGATCCTTTCTTTTATCATATGGAGCAATTCTGGAGCAAAAATAGGGCTTGCGGAAAACATCTATCTTCGCAGGATGGAAACATATCTGAAAGACCTGTTCAAAGGGCAGCACTATGATGAGAAAAATTTCTTCCTGATCGCCGGCCCTTGCGTGGTGGAGAGTGAGGAATTGATCATGGAAGTGGCGGAGAAGGTTTCATCGATCTGCAAAAATCTGGGTATTCCTTACGTGCTGAAGGCATCCTACCGTAAAGCCAACCGCACCAGTGGCAGTTCATTCACCGGCTTGGGCGATGAAAAGGCCCTGGATATCCTGTCCCGCGCCGGGAAGCGTTTCCAATTGCCTACAACTACAGATATTCATGCGCACGAAGAGGCTGCCATGGCAGCGAAATATGTTGACATCCTTCAGATACCGGCCTTCCTATGCAGGCAGACAGACCTTTTACAGGCGGCAGCCCAGACGGGGAAGATCGTGAATGTAAAAAAGGGCCAGTTTGTAAGCGGTGCAGCTATGAAATTTGCTGTTGAAAAGATCAGGAAAGAAGGAAACAATAAAGTGATCCTTACGGAGCGAGGCAATAGTTTCGGTTATCAGGACCTGGTGGTGGACTACCGGAACATCCCCTGGATGAGGGCCCATGGCGTTCCTGTAGTGATGGACTGCACCCATTCCCTGCAGCAGCCCAACCAAAGCTCAGGTGTAACAGGCGGCAACCCGGAATTGATCGGGACCATCGCTAAAGCAGCGATTGCCACGGGAGCGGACGGACTTTTTATTGAAACACATCCCAATCCCGCAGTCGCCAAAAGCGATGGGGCAAATATGCTAAGGCTCGATCTTTTGGAAGGACTGTTGACCGAGTTAATCAGGTTGCGGAAAGCGGTGAACGAGTAATCTCCAGATTACACCCAACATTCATAGAACAAGGCGCTTAAAAACGGGCACCGCCGAAGCGGCAAAGCTCAAAATTGGATAAAAAAGAAACAGGCTGGTCACCGAAAAGCACACAACGAGTCCCTTAAACGGCTTTACATGGAAGGATAACTCACTGTTAAGCAAATATTAAGCCAGAAATAACAATGTGATAATGCGGTAGTGCGGTAATGCGGCAATGAGGAGCAGGATGTAGCCAATAGCCACTAGCCATTAGCTAATAGCTCAACGTATTTCGCTGGGGTTGACCCCAAACACCTTCCGGAAAGCCAGCGTAAAATTGCTCATATTGCTGTAGCCCAGGGACCGGCCGATGTCCTGGATAGAGAGTGAGGAATCCCTTAACAGCTGCCTCGCCCGGATCATGCGGTGCTGTTGGAAATATTCATATGGCGGAATACCATATACCTGCCTAAACAAAGTCTTTAGCCTGGTGGCACTCATAGCGGCGTGTTTAGCGAGCTCATCAATGCCGGGAGCCTTGGCCAGGTCTTTCAATAAGTGCGCCTCTACTGCTCTGATCCTTTCAATATCATCATTTGCAATTTTGGCCAGACGGGGGTTCCTCGTCATTTCCTCATACATCCATGAAAAGAATCGCTCCAGAATCATCATGATCCGGTTCTGGATGAAGGGTTGTTCATCAATGTTTGCTTCCGTGGGGCGGTTCAGGATCTCATGAAGCATATTCACGTCATCGGCATCCATCTCCTTCATATGGATCCTGGC
>REAQ01000180.1 GCA_004294195.1 Sphingobacteriales bacterium
AGAAACGGCACCCACCAGACCTGCAACTTTAACTGCCTCTAACAATATAGAAAATGAAGTATCACTCGAAACAATTTCCGCTATACTGGCAGTTGGTGGAATCAGCACGCGCTCAATTACGTGTATAACCCCGTTAGATGCAGCTACATCAGGCGTTTTAACTTTGAAACCATTTAAGAACACACCATTTGTGTTACGAGAAGCGAAAAGATTTCTTCCGAACAAAGTTTTAAGCGTGTCGCTCACTGGAACGGCAGAGGAAGAAGCAATTGTCCCTAATACGTGGTATTTGAGAATAGTATCCAATCTTCCAGCGCTGAGTGTGCTAATTGTTGCAGCCGTGATATTGGACGCCTCAAATGCAGCATTATCTGGGGCAAAAACAGTAAGTGAACCGCCGCTGAGTGCTGAGCCTAAACCTGCTTTTACTATAGCAGCATTAAGGATAGAGAAACTGGGATTGTTGGCTACGATACCTGCAATGTTGTCCGGGCCGGTAGGTCCGTCGTCATCGTTGTTGTCACATGAACTGAAACCCACCATTACGGTCACGGTTGCGAGGAGGAGCCAAGACATTTTTGATTTCATAGTATAGTTTTTCTTTTAAAACGCTATACTGATGAAAGGGGATCGTGAAAGGGAGTGAATTGACGGTTCCGGGGTGTGAACTGTATTTTGAGCAGGTTGAAGGTTGAAGGTTGAAGGCGGAAGGTGGAAGTAGGCGGCTTCTTCCTCCTTCCACCTTCCACCTTATATTAAAAATCAAGTCCAAGCGCAAAATACCACCTCGGCTTTCCCTTGAACACACCGTCCATCGGCCAGGCAGCATCTACGCGGAGGAAGTAGCCCAGCAGTGTGGTTCTTGCACCAAAGCCATATCCCCCCAGGAAGGGTCCGATGCCGCCGGATTTGATCGCCACCTGAACGGGAACGTTCCCGTAAATGGTTTGCGGCCTGGAGATCCCGTTGAATTTTCCGTTCCATGCTGTTGCCAGATCTACAAACTGGATAATCTGCAGATTGCGCAGCAAGGCGGTATTGATCGGTTTATTAAAGAATGTTGTGAAGATCGGTAACCTGAACTCACTATTCAACACCACCGCATTATTGCCGTTGGCTGCGTTCTGATTGAAACCACGCAGGTTCAGGGCCAAACTCTGGAATGCATATTGGTTGTCCGGCGCAGGCTGGTTCGCAAAATTGAATTTGGGAGAGATCCATCCGTCTACACCGCCAACATAATAGATGATCTTTTGTGTTCCGAAGGAGGCGTCAAAGGCAGCTCGGCCCGCCCAAATGAAATTACGATAGATGGGCAGATAATACCTGAAGTCAGCACCAACGTTGAAGGTGTACCTTCCCTCGGTGTTCTTATTATTTATCTTGGCATTTACATCAGTCCAGATCTTGAACCGCAAACCATCCCAGATGTTCAATGCCGGATTGAGGGTGTTATCATGCACATACTCTAACCGGGTTAGGCCATAGGTCATCAGGCTGTCTGGGTAATACAATGCATCCGGCCAGTTGGCATTGGTTTTTATTGTAACACGGTCTGTCCTGTAACCCAGGGTAGCTCGTACACTTCGCACCTCATCGATCGGCCAGCTCAAGTGGAACTGGTATAAATTGGAGTACAATTTGTTAGGAAGCTGCGCCTTGATAGGATCCGTGTTGAAGTTGTATAGTGGGAAATCACTTTGGGTAGATCGATAATAAGTAATGCCCCAATCTAGCCTCCGACGAAGATTCTGAAACTGCACCAGATAGTCTACGTCTGTGAGGTTAGTAGCGATACGGAAACCACCGGTGAACTTCATGTCTTCAAACAATTCAGAGGTTCCCAACCGGATAATACCATTCAGTATATCTGCATTGTTCAGGTAAATGGGACCTGACCCACCCGCATAGGGTTGGAACCGGTTCACGAGTACCTGGTTATTGAAGCCGGTCACCACATATTCAGAAGCAAATTTCTTGCGATAGTCGTAGATCTTGGCATTGTCTAATGGCGATTCACGTCTGTATTCCTGTGGTTGCAGCACGGGCGCAACATTGCTATCCTTGGCCTCATTCTGAAATTCGGTCTGGAAGATATCCTGGCTTGAGCTGGTGTCTTTGGGTACAGGTGGGGTGGTTGTTTTACCGTTCTCAAAGAAGATGGCCTGGCCCTTTGCGGCCCTTTCCAACTCCTGTACTTTCTTCATGTACTCTGTAGGCTTGGCATTTACGTTACGGCGTTTCAGCGCATTTTCATCGATCCTTAATTTGTACAGGAATTTCAGATCTCCTTCTCGCCTCACTTCACTGACCAGGTTATTGTCGCCGGCTCCTCTTGTTTCCTGGAGTCCGCTTTGGTAGTTGGTCAGCGGGAACACATAAGCGCTGTCAGATGTAATGGATATGTATCCGATGGAATCCGGCTCCTGCCGTTCCCAGATCTTTAATGTTGAATCAAGTTCTTTCGTAGAAGGGTTACGGAGAATTTCATCACCCACCAGATAAAGCGTGTCCAGCCCCGCACGTTTTGTATTGAAGAATCCGGCATATCGGTTACCGATACCATTTTCTTCACTTACAAATGTGAAGTGGTTCACATTATACTGCAAAGGGAACCTTGCATCACTGTACTTCATGTTGGAAAGCTTAGTGATCTGACGGTACTCACTGCGGATGAAATTGTCAACCATATACACATTGAAATGGTTGCGAGAAGGTATCGCAGTGTCTGAACGCTGGGCATCGCCAGACGGCCTGTTGGAAGAAAACAGGATACCGCTTTTATTCGGGAAGGCCGCAAACGATGGATCGATATCGCTGTACACATCATTCGTGATCTGCTCGTAGGTCTGCTCATTAATCTTGTACACGAAAATGTCTGACCATCCGTTCTTCACCGCACTCATCACCAGGGTATTGTTGTCAAGCATGAATTTCGCATCCTGGATCAACTGAAAATCCTTGATCTCCTGCTTGTTAAACTTGAGGCGCTTCACCATATCCCATACAAACATCTTGATCTTACCCTCTTCGTTATAGATCACTAGCAACCTTGATCCTTTAGGGTCCCAGGCCATCAGCGGATAGTTGGGGTTGATATCGGCTTCTTTGTTCCTGATACCGGCCTTCAGAAGGATCTTTTTATTTGCGGCGGCATCTTCAAGCACCACGCAATAGAGGCCACGCTTGTATTCTACGTAAGCATATGAATTGTTGCGGGGAATGGGATTGGCCTGGAAACGATAAAAGTCTGTATTCTTTTTCAGTTCCTGAATAGCTACAACATTACCACGCGGCTGGTTCCTGCGACTGCGCAGGTCTTTATTGTATTTTTCAGCCTCTTTCTCCATGAACTCGTTCAGGAGGTCCTTGAATTTTTTCTTGGTTACCCGCAGTGATGCAGAGTTCAGACTTTTGTAAATACGGGTGAGATAAAGAAAGTAAGTGACATTGTCTTTCCGGTAATTGTCTGCCACAAAACGCCAGAAAGCGTGACCCGCCAACTCCGGTTTTTTGAACGCAAACTGATAGAAGTTTTTGTATTCACCGGAAAGGATCTCAGACTTCAGTTGGTCATCCAGTTTGGGGCTCCAATTCTCAGCTGCATAAGCCACGTATCCATCGGTCACCCATTTGGGCAGATCCAGCAGGGCCTGGTTACCAGCATACTCACCGAGGTCGTCGCCAAAAAGAAGATTGTCGACCAATACCCTTGCAATACCTTGCCGTACTTGTTTACGCAGGTTGTTGTAATCACCATTGTGATACACCACCATCTTATTGTTCACGAGTTTGGTAACGCCACCTGTGTTCTGCCATTCTATACCGATGCCGATATTGGATTGTTTGAGGTCATTAAAGCTGTTGTATACAACGATGTTTGCGCGGCGTTGCAATCCATACTCCACAAATTCTTCCAGCTGGGGTAATTCCTCTTCCGCAACCTGGGCCACAAATTTACCCAATGCCAGTCCGCCTTGTGAAAAATAAGTATTAAAGTTCCTCGTCTGGTAATAGCGCCAGGTGAACTTTTTATATTGGATCCTGTTCTTCCCGAATTCAACTGCATTCACCTGGGCCTGCAGTGCGGATGAAAGGAATAAAAAAACCAGTAATAATCGACAGCGTGTAAATAGCATAATCAGTTTTTCTGTAACCTCAGCAATTCGCCTAAAAAGCCTATAATTATAATAAAATTAAAGGTTTTGCCCCACAAATGACCGCACATGTATAACGTTAAAGTTTTCATATTTAGCCCGATTCAGGAGAATACCTACGTGTTGTTCAACCAACAGCGAGAAGCCGTGATTGTTGATCCCGGATGTTATGGTTCTGATGAAGAGGATGAGCTTACCCAATTCATTGAGCGCGAGGGGCTCAAGCCTGTGCTGCTGTTGAATACGCATTGTCATTTGGATCATGTTTTTGGGAATAAGTTTGTTGCCGAAAAATGGGGCTTGGTGCCGCATATCCACCAGCTGGAAAAGAAGGTTTTGGATTTTGCACCCGCCGCTGGCCTGATGTGGAACATGCCTTTTGACAACTATCAGGGAGAGCTGGCCTATCTGGAACCCGGGGATACCACGGGTCTTTCCGGTGATCCGCTCCAGATCCTCTTTGCGCCGGGTCATTCTCCCGGAAGCCTTTGTTTTTATTCATCGGAGGGCAGGTTTGTTGTTAGTGGAGATGTCCTTTTCCGCGGTAGCGTTGGGCGTACGGACCTTCCCGGCGGAAATGCCAATACCTTGAAGGAGTCTATTCAGCAGGTCATGTACCATTTGCCGGACGATACAGTGGTATATTCCGGCCATGGGCTTTCCACCACCATCGGTGAAGAGAAAAGATCTAACCCTTTTGTGCGCGGCTAGGAATCAGCCTGGCAAATTCTTTTTGTTCTATCTTAAACACGAACACCATGAAGGCGATGATTTCAATGACGCCGAAAGCATGCGTGATCCAGATGTTGGGAGAATATGACCTCACCAGCTGATGCAAGAAGTACAGCAGCACACAGATCACCACATAGGCTGTGAGTTTTTTCCAGGCATAAGGAACGGGGTAGTGTTTTTGGCCGAGTTTGTAACTG
>REAQ01000356.1 GCA_004294195.1 Sphingobacteriales bacterium
CGCTGGCTTTAGCAAGGGTGATGCAGACGTGTTGCGAAAGGCAATGGGTAAGAAACAGAAGTCGGTGCTGGATAAGATGAAAGGACAGTTCATCAAAGGTGCAGGTGAGAAAGGTCATCCGGCAGACGTGCTTGAAAAAGTATGGACCGATTGGGAAGCGTTTGCACAGTATGCGTTCAACAAATCACATTCTACCTGTTATGCGTTTGTAGCCTACCAGACCGCTTACCTGAAAGCCCACTACCCTGCTGAATACATGGCCAGTGTACTGAACCATGCAGGTAGTATTGAAAAGCTGACATTCTTCATGGAAGAGTGCAAGCGGATGGGCGTAAAGGTGCTTGGTCCAGACATCAATGAATCCGGCAAAGGATTTTCGGTTAACCATAAGGGTGAGATCAGAATCGGGTTGGGTGGATTGAAAGGAGTAGGTGAAGCGGCGGTGGAAAGCATCATTGAGGAAAGGGTAAAGCGAAGTCATTTCAATTCAATTTTTGACCTGGTCAAAAGGGTCAACCAGCGTACCGTAAATAAGAAATCGTTGGAATGCCTGGCCTATTCCGGGGCGTTCGATTGCTTCCCAGCACTTCATCGAGCACAATACTTCAATACTCCTGAGGGCGACAATACAACCGGGCTGGAAAAGATCATCAAATACGGAAATATCTACCAGGCGCAATCCGCGAATACGGCCAATACATTGTTTGGCGATATGCCGGTAATGGAGATCCCGCCCCCGCGCATTCCGGACTGCAAACACTGGACCCTCACGGAGCAGCTTGATCATGAAAAAGAAGCGGCTACGCTGATTGGGATGTTGCAAAACCCTTCGCTTTACGACCCTCGCCGTCATCCCGACCGCTGCTTGACACGCAGAAATGTAGTGCTTGGGCAAATGTACCAATATGGTTATATCAGCCATGAGCAATCAGTAGAATTGCAATCCCAACCCACCAAAACCATCAGGTTAGCCTGCCTGGTGACTACCGCAATGCACCGGACTTCGCAAAGGGGCAGCAAATATGGTATACTGGGCCTTGAGGACTTTTCGGGTAAAACGGAGATCACCCTCTTTGGCGAGATCTATATGAAATACCTAAACTATTTTGAACCCGGTACTTGTTTGTATGTGACGGGGAAGTTCGAGAAATGGGAGAAGCGGAATGAGTGGAACTTCAGGATTAGCGAGATCTGCCTTTTGGAAACCATCAAGAAAACAATGACGAAATCAGTGGAGATGAGCCTGATGGGGGAACTGTTGAAGCCTGAATTGGTA
>REAQ01000357.1 GCA_004294195.1 Sphingobacteriales bacterium
CATCGGTCTCAACATTACGATACTTGCCGGCAAGGGATGCAAAATCAAACCCGTCAAAATTCGTATTTACCTTGGTAAGTGTGTAAGGTGCATGTGAGGTGTAGTAGGCTGTAACCGTTAATTCGCCTTTCGCATTTCTGAGAAACGCCTGTTTGAACAGCGGATCATAGGCCTGATGTAAAATATTAGCCCCTTCCCGCTCCAACAACACATCGTTCCGCCCCACCCGCTTTAGATATAACTTCCCCTCCCGCTGCTCAAACTGAAAAGCAAAATTGTCTTCTGTGAGATAAGTACCGATGATCTCTTCCTCTTTCACCAACGGTCCTTCAGACGCAGGCTTCGTCAACCAGAAAGATGCATTTTTCGGAATACCAAAATACACATCGGCCATTTGCCGGGTTTGCGTATTGGGCGTTGCTTTTCCGGTATTGGTCAGGGTAACAATAGAAACTTTCTTCTCCGGAAACCGGATCACCGTGGCTTTCCACGCACCCGTTGCGCCTTCATGAAACGTATACGGCATGCCCTTATAGGTCCCAAACTCCAAACCATATCCGTAATTGGTGATGGATGAACCCGGCACCGGTTGTTGGCTACTCCCTACTCCCTTCTCCCTACTCCCTTTTTGCAGAACCTGTTCATAAATTAAAAGGTCTGCCACGGTCGCAAACAAGTTTCCGTCGCCAACTACATTCCAGATCCAATCGTACGTGGTCCATGTGTTAAAATTGAAATAGGCCCTCGCAATAGGGCCTTTGATATGCTGCGCATTGGATTCAAAAGATGTATTGTGCATGCCCAGCTTCTTGAACATCGCATTGGTATAGTCAATGAAAGATCTTCCCGTGACCTTCTCAACGATGGTGGCGAGCAAGATATAATTGCTATTACTGTACAGGTATTTGGAGCCCGGCGTAAAATTCAGGTCCTGCTGTTCTTGCAGAAGGCTGATGACATCTTTGTTCCCAAAACTTTGCTTCCACCAGGTAATCCCCTGCAGGCTCCAAAGGTCATATACGTCCCGGATGCCACTGCTATGGGTCAGCAGGTGACGGATAGTTATCGGCTGCTTGATCCCGGGATAAAGGCTGGGCAGAAACTTCCGGATATCATCGTTGAGGCTGAGCTTTTTTTCATCGATCAACCTCAACACTGCCAACGCCGTAAACTGCTTGCCATTGGAAGCGATGTTGAACCGGGTGGTGCTGGTGATCAACATGGAATCCGGCAGACTGGCAAAACCAGCCACTTTCTGATAGATGATTTTACCATT
>REAQ01000181.1 GCA_004294195.1 Sphingobacteriales bacterium
GCTTCTCGGGAAACAAACGCGGAAAAGACGATGAAACAGGATTGAACAACTGTGTGGAAGGATTGAAGAAAATACTGCCCCTTGCAGAGAAACATAAGGTGGTGCTGGTCATGGAGCTGTTGAATAGTAAAGTGGATCATAAAGACTACCAGTGCGATAAAACCGCATGGGGTGTTGAATTGTGCAAGCGCCTCGGCTCACCCAACTTCAAACTGCTGTATGATATTTACCATATGCAGATCGATGAAGGCGATGTGATCCGGACTATCAAAGCCAACCACCAGTACATCGCCCATTACCATACCGGCGGGGTACCTGGCAGAAATGAAATTGACACCACCCAGGAGTTGTATTATCCGGCCATCATGGACGCGATCCTGAAAACTGGATTTAAGGGATTTGTGGCGCAGGAATTCATTCCCAGCTGGCCGGATAAAATTGCGGCACTGCGGAAGGGCGTTGAGATCTGTGATGTTTAATGACCATTCGACTAATGACTTTTTACTTTTAAATATACTCCATGCCAGAGAATGTTTTTGACGCCATTGTAGTTGGCTCGGGAATCAGCGGTGGTTGGGCCGCGAAGGAACTGACAGAGAAAGGACTCAAAGTGCTGATGCTTGAACGCGGCCGGGACGTGAAGCACGTGAAAGATTATGTCAACGCCAACAAAGCACCCTGGGAATTTCCGCATCGTGGTGGGCGTACCCAGCAAATGGTGAAAGACTACCCGGTACTCAAGCGCGACTATCCGCTGAATGAAACGAACCTGGATTTCTGGGCCAGTGATAAAGACTGCCCCTATACCGAAGTGAAACGTTTTGACTGGTTCCGAGGGTACCAGGTTGGCGGACGTTCACTAATGTGGGGCAGACAAAGCTATCGCCTGGGTGATCTGGATTTTGAAGCCAATGCAAAAGATGGCATTGCTGTTGACTGGCCCATACGCTACAAAGACCTGGCGCCCTGGTATGACCATGTGGAAAGACATGCAGGTATTTCAGGAAACAGAGATGGTATATTCCAACTACCTGACGGGCAGTTCCTGCCGCCAATGGATCTGAACTGTGTAGAAAAAGATGTTGCAGCAAGAATAAAAACGCATTATAAAGGATCGCGACTGATGACTATTGGACGTGTAGCCAACCTAACGGTGGCGCATAAAGGCAGAACACAATGTCAGTACAGGAACAAATGCTGGCTGGGCTGTCCTTTTGGAGCTTATTTCAGTACACAATCGTCTACCCTTCCCGCAGCAGAAGCTACGGGTAACCTTACGCTTCGTCCTTTCTCTATCGTTAAAGAAGTGATCTATGATAAGGATACCAAGAAAGCGAAAGGCGTTGTAGTAGTGGATACAGAATCCAACAAAACATATGAGTACTTCGCTAAAGTCATCTTCCTGAATGCTTCCGCTTTCAATTCCACATGGGTACTCATGAATTCAGCCACTGATATTTGGCCAGAAGGACTTGGCTCAAGCAGTGGTGAGTTAGGACACAATGTAATGGATCACCACTTGCGCGCAGGGGCTGGAGGAACAGTAGAAGGTTATGAAGACAAATACTACTTTGGCCGAAGAGCAAATGGCGTATATATTCCCCGCTTCAGAAACATCAATGGAGATAAGCGCGATTATATCCGTGGATTTGGTTACCAAGGTGCGGCCAGCAGGGAAGGCTGGAGCCGTAACGTAGCTGAACTAGGAATTGGTGCTGACCTAAAAGACGCTTTGTCGGAACCCGGTGAATGGACCATGGGAATCGGCGGATTTGGTGAAATTCTCCCTTACCATGAAAACCGGATCTTCCTGGATAAAACCGTAAAAGATAAGTGGGGGCTGCCTGTACTTTCCATGGACGCTGAAATCAAAGAGAACGAAAAGAAAATGCGGAAGGATATGGTGGCTGATGCCGTTGAAATGCTGGAGGCTGCTGGCATTAAGAATGTTAAAGGCAATGATGGTGATTACGGTATAGGTATGGGCATCCACGAAATGGGTACCGCACGGATGGGCCGCGATGCCAAGACTTCTGTGCTCAATGAGCACAATCAGGTTTGGGATTGTAAGAATGTATTTGTGACCGATGGGGCCTGCATGACATCAGCAGCCTGCCAGAATCCATCACTCACCTATATGGCGCTTACAGCCAGGGCGGCGGATTTTGCAGTGTCTGAGTTGAAAAAAGGGAATTTATAGGGTGAGGCGTAAGGGGGAGTGTTTAGTACCGCAAATCTAAACACTCCCCCTAAACGCTCCCCCTGATTAAAAAGCCATGCAGCAATTTGACGCGATAGTAATAGGCTCCGGTATCACAGGCGGCTGGGCCGCTAAAGAATTGACTGAAAAAGGTCTGCGTACCCTGATGATAGAAAGAGGAAGGGATGTAGAACATATAAAGGATTACACTACCGCAACAAAAAATCCCTGGGACCTAACGCATAGGGATAACCGAAGTATCACCGATAAGGAAACTTATCCGATACAAACAAGACACTACTCCATCAAAGAAGACAACAAGCATTTTTACATTCTCGATAAACAGAATCCTTACACTGAAGTCCAACGCTATGACTGGGTGCGGGCCGATGTGCTTGGTGGACGTTCCCTGCTCTGGGCAAGGATGTGTTTCCGCTGGAGTGATCTCGACTTTGAAGCGAATGCAAAAGACGGACATGGCGTGGACTGGCCTATCCGATATCAAGACATTGCACCGTGGTACGACTACGTAGAGAAATTTGTAGGTATCAGTGGCAAGAAAGAAGGTATTCCCCATTTGCCGGATTCATTGTTTCAGGCGCCCATGCCACTCAACTGTGTGGAAGCAGATATAAAAAATAAGATTGAATCAAAATATTCAGATAGAACACTCATTCACGGCAGAACCGCAAACCTCACGCAACAACTGCCCGGTAGAGGGGCATGCCAATACCGAAACCTTTGTCACCGCGGTTGCCCGTACGGTGCCTATTTCAGCACGCAATCATCTACGCTTCCCGCAGCGATGGCCACAGGCAAACTGACTGTGAAAACAGGCTTGATCGTGAACCGCATCATCTATGACGAAGCCAAACAAAAAGCAACCGGCGTTGAAGTCATCGATCGGGAAACAAATAAGACATACATCTTTGAAGCCAACCTCATCTTCATCAACGCATCAACTGTAGCCACCACTTTTCTGTTGCTCAACTCTACTTCTAATCGCTTCCCGAATGGATTGGGTAATGATCATGATATGGTGGGCAGGCACCTGATGGACCACCATAAGAGCAGGGGGATGAGTGGAGAGGTTGTAGGGTTTAGGGATAAGTACTACTATGGCAGGAGACCCACCGGCGTGTATATCCCGAGGTTTGTGAACGTGAATGCACAAAAAGAAAAATTTCTGCGGGGCTATGGAATACAAGGGGGAGCGTATAGGGGGAGGGAGAAGGGTGAGGGGATAGGGGCAGCATTTAAAGAAGCTATAACAGAAGCGGGAGGATGGACGGTTGGGTTTACGGCTTTTGGTGAATGTTTACCTTATGCAGAAAACCGCATCACCTTAAATACGGATAAAAAAGATCATTGGGGAAGGCCCACGCTGAACATCGATGCAAGCTTTAAAGAGAATGAAAAAGCGATGCAGAAGGATTACGAAGAGAAGGCTGCCGAAATGTTTGAAAGCATCGGCATACAAAATATCCGTTTCAATGGCAGCATGTCGTTTCCCGGTAATGCCAACCATGAAATGGGTACGGCACGCATGGGCAAGGATCCCAAGACATCAGTACTCAACAAGTGGAATCAGATGCATACGGTGAAGAATGTATTTATCACCGATGGATCAAGCATGGCTTCATCGTCTTGCGTAAATCCATCTTTAACCTATATGGCACTAACGGCAAGAGCGGTAGATTACGCGGTTGCTGAGTTGAAAAAAAGAAATTTTTAACCGGTTGGAGGTTGTGGGTTGGAGGTTGTAGCTGCCGATCTCCAACCTTCAACCTTCCACCTCCAACCTTGAATAAACGATGAATAACTTTGACGCGATCGTTGTAGGCTCAGGTATCAGCGGCGGCTGGTCTGCCATGGAGCTCTGTAATAAAGGATTAAAAACTTTATTGCTGGAGCGGGGCAGGCAGGTTGAACACGTGAAAGATTATACCACTGCGAGCACAGCGCCGTGGGAATTCAATCATCGGAATCAGCCCACCAGGGAGATGCGGGAGCGGCAACACGTACAGATCACGGGCTTTTGTAATGAGGCCAATAAACACTTCTTTGTGGACGATCTGGATCACCCCTATGAGCAGGTAAAGCCATTCGGATGGATTCGAGGCTATCATGTAGGCGGAAGGTCTTTGATGTGGGGGCGGCAGTGCTATCGGTGGAGTGATCTGGACTTTGAAGCCAACGCAAAAGACGGCATTGCCATTGATTGGCCGATCAGGTACAAAGACATCGCACCCTGGTATTCTTATGTAGAAAAATTTGTTGGGATCAGTGGATCTAAAGAAGGTATTCCCCATTTGCCAGACGGTGAATTTCTTCCTCCCATGGATATGAATTGTGTGGAGCAGCACTTGTCGGCAGAATTAAAAAGAAAGAAAGCAGACCAGCAAATGATCATCGGCCGTGTAGCCAATTTGACCAGGGGATGGAACGGCAGAGGTCCCTGCCAATTCAGGAATATGTGTGACAGAGGCTGTCCATTTGGGGGTTACTTTAGTTCCAATTCCGCAACAATTCCTGTTGCTATGAATACAGGAAACCTTACCCTTCGGCCAAATAGCGTAGTGACAGAAATTATCTACGATAAAGATTCAAAGAAAGCAACCGGCGTGCGGATCATAGACGCGGAGACGATGAAGACTGAAGAGTTCTTTGGAAAGCTGATCTTTCTCAATGCATCAACTTTAGGAACAACACATATACTTTTGAATTCTGTATCTGACGCGTTTCCAAATGGCCTTGGCAATGGAAGTGATCAGGTAGGCAGAAACCTGATGGATCATCACTTTCGCCTTGGTGCCGAAGGGAAAGTGGAGGGGCTCGAGGACAAGAACCAGTTCGGGCAGCGGCCGAATCC
>REAQ01000363.1 GCA_004294195.1 Sphingobacteriales bacterium
GCGTGGTGCTCACCTGGCTGGCATGATTGCCTTCATTCTGGATCTTATAAAAATTGACGATGGCGTCCTGCTCAACCACAATCTCTGTAACCATATTGGTCAGCGTATAATGTGTGCCAAGCGAAGCATGATGCTCTGCAACCTCCAACCCACAACCTGCACCTGCATAGATCAGTGTTCTTGGCAAAGCCAATGTAGACACTGTCTTATTATGATTAACGTGATAGATATAGATCGGCTTGCTCACTTGCTTTCCTGCTCTCACGTGGATGAATACACCACCGTTTACAAATGCTGTATTTAGTGCGTTGATCCCATCGGGATGGTATTTTGCACTATGACCGAGATTGTCTTTCACGATCTGCGCATATTCACCCGCGGCTGCAATGTCCAGGGATTGGATCGTAACCTCATCGGTTTGTGATGCGCTTTGAAATACACCATTCACGAAAAAGATCTCAATAGCATCGCCGGGGAGCCGGAAGCTGTTTACATCGGCAGTGCTGAGTTCAGCGTGTTGACCCAAAGCCATGTCGGACTTGAAAGTGGATCCAATACGCGTGTACCTCCACTCTTCATGCTTCACGGTAGGAAGACCATGTTGCTTAAAATCATGCATGGCTTTTTCCTGCAACACCGCAAGTTTGCTCTCCAGCTTTAACCGGTTGTGATACTGTGTTACTATGTTGTTATCCGGCTGTATCATGCTTCTACGGCGATTTCATTTTTAATAAAATCGTATCCTTTCTCTTCCAATTCCAACGCCAGTTCCTTGCCGCCGGATTTCACGATACGTCCATTATAGAGCACGTGTACGAAATCAGGGACGATATAATCCAGCAAGCGCTGATAGTGGGTAACTACTAAAAACGCATTGTCTTTGCTACGCGCTTGGTTCACACCATTGGCTACGATGCGCAGCGCGTCAATATCCAAACCAGAATCCGTTTCGTCGAGGATAGCGAGTTTCGGTTCCAGCATGGTCATCTGGAAGATCTCGTTACGCTTTTTCTCACCGCCGGAAAATCCTTCGTTAAGGGAGCGGGAGAGAAGACTTTGATCGATCTCCACGAGCTTCATCTTCTCTTTCATCAGCTTCAGAAAGTTCACGGCATCCAGCGGTTCTTGTCCGCGGTATTTGCGGGTCTCATTCACAGCCGTCTTGATGAAGTTGGTAGTGCTTACACCGGGAATCTCCACGGGGTATTGGAAAGCGAGGAACACACCTTCGCGCGCACGTTCTTCGGGACTCATTTCCAACAGATCTTTTCCG
>REAQ01000364.1 GCA_004294195.1 Sphingobacteriales bacterium
TGAAAAACACGAGGAGAAAATACTCGAGGAAAAAAACCTGGCCAACACCATTTATGATACCTCCCTCGATGCGGTATTCATTCTGAACATGCATGACCTGATGATCACCGATTGTAACTCAAGAGCAGTGATACAATTTGGCTACGATAACAAATCCCAGCTCATCCGCAAACCCGTGCAGATGATCCTCGGTAGCCAAATGCTTGAATCTATCCAAAACCTGAATTCAAATGAAGTAACCAAGGCCTCGCCCTGGTACGGCAATATGGATTTTGCGAACATCGATGAAGAAGTATTCTACGCTTACGTGAACATCGTTCCGTTCAACCACCAATACACGGATTTCTGCAAGATTAGCATCCTTGATATCACGGAGATTCGTATCGCGGAATTTGAAATACTGCAGGCTAAGGAGAGGGCAGAAAAAGCAGCGAAAGTCAAAACGCGATTCCTAAGCAATATGAGCCATGAACTCCGGACACCTTTGAACGGCATCATCGGCACAACAAATATTCTCCTGCAGGAAGACTATCTGGACGCACAGCGTGATAGTCTGGATGTACTAAAGAATTCCTCCGAACACATGCTGCAGCTCGTCAATGATATCCTTGACCTCTCCAAGCTGGAGGCAGGAAAGATGGAGCTGGAAGAAAAACCTTTTAACCTGAAGGAATTCATCCATAAGGTTGCTGCACCATTTGTGAAATCTGCAAAGAACAATATCCAGATCAACATCGAAATGGATGAAAGCCTTGACCTGGAGATCATCAGTGACGAAACAAGACTGCAACAGATCCTGAACAACCTGTTATCTAACGCACATAAGTTCACGCCTACCGGAGCGGTAACCCTACGTGTAAAAACCAGGAACCGCAACAGTGATATAGTGGCCATCAACTTCTCCGTTTCTGATACCGGCATTGGTATCCCCGGCAATAAACAAAAACAGATCTTCGAAAGCTTTACGCAGGCAGACACCGAAACCACTCGCAAATATGGTGGTACAGGCCTCGGACTGGCGATCAGCAAATACATCGTTGAAAAAATGGGCGGTGAACTGGAAGTAGAAAGTGAACCTGGTAAAGGCAGCACCTTCTTTTTCACCCTTAAGTTCCGGTTCAATGGCACCAAAGCCTATGTCAACGAAGCCAAGTTAAAACAACTCACGGGCCTCGACGGCATTCGCATTCTACTTGCAGAAGACAATCCCGTGAATATGCTGGTGGCCAAGAAGTTCCTGCATAAATGGAAGATGACGGTTGACGA
>REAQ01000365.1 GCA_004294195.1 Sphingobacteriales bacterium
GGGTTTGGAGGTGTGGGTTAAGGTTGTGGGTCTGGGTTCATGAGTGAGTTTATTTTGGGGGTGTGGGTTCAGGGTTCATGATGTGGTGTGTGGGATGTGAATTCGGTTGTGGGTTTAGGTTCCGGATGTGGAACCAGCTCACTTGGGATCCACCAGCACGCGGGTCACTACCCCCCAGACCTTAAAGTCCATTTCTTCCGTAAGTACAATGGGTTTGTAAGATGGGTTTTCTGGATGCAGCACCCAGGAGCGGGCGGTTTTGACCAATCGCTTCACGGTAAATTCTCCATTCAACACGGCCACAATGATCTTGCCGTGACCGGCTTTCAAAGAGCGGTCTACCACCAAGAGGGCGCCATCTGGGATAAAGGCGTTCATCATGGAATCACCCTTGACCCGGATCAAAAAGGTAGAAAGGGGTTTGGGCACCAACATCTCCTGCAGGTTTATATCGTCTTCCATAAAATCCTGCGCCGGCGATGGAAAACCCGCGGAAATACTGGTTTTGATAAAGGGAATCTTGCGAATAGGCAGGGCGGAACGCCAAGATCTGCCCAGGATAGAGATAGTCATATTACTAAATTATTTAGCAATATTAAGTAAAAAGTTTTTACCCCCGTTGGAATGGATCAAAAAATCATGAAGATTATTGGTACACCCTTACATAATCTACGGTCATGCGTCTGGGAAAGATAGACTCGTCTACGCCCATTTTGCCGCCGAAATCGCCGCCCACGGCAATATTTAAAATCACGTGAAAGCGTTGGTCAAAAGGCCACTCGTCAATAGACTTACCCGTGTTTTTAAATTGGTTGTAGAGCTTATTGTCTATATAAAAACGGATTTCAGAAGCTTCCCATTCAATGCTATACACGTGAAAAGCGGTAGCAAGGTCTTTAAAGCCGAGTCCCTTGGTTTTCTGCGTACCCTTCATGCCGTTATAAGCATTGGTGTGCACGGTGCCAACAATAGAATCGGGCCAGTAACCTACGTTTTCCATAATGTCAATCTCGCCACTCATGGGCCAAGCACCGTATTTCCAATCGGTGGGCAACATCCAAATGGCTGGCCAGCTACCAAGACCTACATTCAACTTGGCCCTAACGTCTATGCGACCATATTTCCAATCGCCTTTGTTTTTGGTAACCAGTCTTGCAGAAGAATAAGTGGCACCAGGCATAGCTTCTTTGTGTGCCTCTACTATGAGCATGCCATTTTCTACACGGGCATTTTTAGCAACCTTTGATGTATAATATTGCAGTTC
>REAQ01000182.1 GCA_004294195.1 Sphingobacteriales bacterium
TGAACTCTTCTTTATTCTTTGCAGGTGGTTCCTGGTTACGATGTATCCGGCAGTCCCTTAATTTCTTGTTGTGCATGTTGGCCTTCTTGGCCCTTTCGTTGGCGAGCTTCTTGATGCCCGCCATGTCTTTCCGCTCCCGTTCACTCTGCTCGATCCTCCGTTTCAAGGCATCAGCAACGGCTGAATTTTTGTGCAGGAAATTATCCAGTTCTTTCAGGAGGAAATCGCCGATAAAATTCTTCATCGAAGGCCCACCTTCATATACTGTTTGCGATCCCAGTTTAGTCTTGGTTTGCGATTCAAACACAGGCTCCTGCACCCGAACGGAAATGGCGGCTACCAGCGACTGGCGAATGTCTGAAGTTTCATAGTCCTTCTTGTAAAATTCGCGGATGACCTTTACAAAACCTTCGCGGAAAGCAGCCACATGCGTACCCCCTTGTGTGGTGTACTGACCATTGACGAAACTATAGAGGTCCTCTCCATATTCATTATTATGCGTGATGGCTATCTCAATGTCTTCGCCTTTCAGGTGAATGATGGGATACCTGATCTCGTCTTCATTTGTTTTCCTCGATAGCAGATCCAGCAGGCCATTCTTACTGATGAACTTCTGGCCATTATAATTGATGACCAGTCCGGCGTTGAGATAGCAATAGTTCCAGATCTGGTTTTCCAGGAACTCCGGGATATAATGATAGTTGCGGAAAACGGTCTCGTCCGGAGAGAATGTCACGAGGGTACCATTGGACTCTTTGCTGGCCGTCTCCTTGTGCTCCTTGATAATAATACCCTTATCAAACTCAGCAGTCTTTTCTTTCCCGTCTCGGAATGAGGTAACCTTGAAATAGGTAGAGAGTGCGTTGACGGCTTTTGTACCTACGCCATTCAAACCAACACTCTTCTGAAATGCCTTGGAATCATATTTGGCACCCGTATTAATCTTGCTCACCACATCAACCACCTTTCCGAGGGGAATACCCCGGCCATAGTCGCGCACCATCACCATCTTGTCCTTAATGGTCAACTCCACCTGCTTGCCATACCCCATCGTATGCTCGTCAATACAATTGTCCATCACCTCTTTCACCAGCACATAAATGCCGTCGTCTGGGCTACTGCCATCGCCGAGTTTACCAATGTACATACCGGGCCGCAAGCGGATATGCTCACGCCAATCCAGGCTCTTGATCGAGTCTTCCGTATATTCAAAAAGGGAGGTTTCTTTTTCCTTAGCCATATCAGATTTCAAAGTTTGCGAATGTAGGATAAATCCAGCCACGCCCCTGCTGACTACCGGCCATCAATTTTCCACAGGGTGTGAGTGGGATGTAAATTATTGATTTTCAACGCACGGTAGGCCAATCGGCCAAAAAACCGTCCGGATCGGGGGTTTTACCCCTTGCAGGAACCCAAAGAATTCGTAATTTCGAATCAATCCTCCTATGAACGGTTCTAACCCACTTAGCTAAACTTACTACCCCCATTAGGCTTACTACCCATTACTGACCAGGTTTCTGGAAAAACTTTATTGTTATTCATTAAAATGTAGGTGTATGTATTCGTATGCATTGCTGGAGGCTGGCTGTTATTACCTGATCCAAGAGGAAGAAGATTCGTTAATCAGCCTGGTAAAGATTAGTGTGGTGAGCGATCACTGTGTGTTCATGTCCCGCTACACGAATGAGGAGGAACTGGAATGGAAACGGAAATCGGACCCCATCCACGATATCATTGAATTATTGAGCGATGACAAGGTGCAGGATTGGCAGGTGGCGTATAACAGTACTTTCTTTTTTAAATCTGAGGACGATGAGTATGAATAGTGGTGTGGATTAATTTCACAAAACTATGGCTTCCGATTGTGGATAGGGGTTTGTAATTTTAAGTAGATCCGTATGGAAACATGGCAAACAAAATATAAGCTGTTGTTTGACGTCTTGCTGCACATCCTTGCAGTATTGACGATCATTCCGCTTGCACCCATCATCAACCGGGTGATCCCACCTATGCTCATTGGGGGGTATAATGTTGACCTCATTCTTGCCATTCTGATTGCAGGCCTTTTTGTCCGATTCGTTATGTGGCTGTTCAAGCCGCTGATCATACCCAGTTTCATCATGGTGATGCTGATCATGCTGTTCAATACAATGACCAACACCTACACCGTTTCCAGCGTGATGATGGATTACCGGAACCTGGTGGAGAAGAACTGGAGCAACCGGGAGAAAAAGGAAAAGGATCTTTTCCTCATCAAGCCTTCCCTCTTTGATTCCGAAGTGGAAAAAGCAGTGAAGGGGATGAAGGCAAAGATCAATTTCAAAGATTCCCTCGTCAGAAATTATGCGGTCACGCACTCCGTAAAGCATTTTGCCGATGCCTACCGGGAATACGGTGCTACGGCCAGATATCTGTCCCTGTTTAAGGAAATAAATGGCCACTTCAGCTACGTGCCGGATCCCATGCGGGATGAGTATTACGCCACGCCTTCAGAAACCATTCAAAATGGTATGTCTGGCGATTGTGACGACCATACCATCCTGATGATATCAGCCATGAAAGCCATCGGTGCAAAAACCCGGATGGTATTAACTACCGATCATGTGTATCCTGAATTGTATTGTGGCAATAAGGAACAGTTCCTGAAGATTCAGGATGCCATCATGCAATTGTTCCCCCAGGAGAATTTTAACGGACTGTATTACCGCGAAGAAAGCGGACAGTTTTGGCTCAACCTTGATTATTCAGCCCATCGTCCCGGCGGCCCTTATGCAAATAACAAAGCATATGCTGTAGTTGAATTTTAGGTCTCAGCAGTTTTACTTTTTAATTCTTTGGGAATTCTCTACCTTATCCCATGAAGCAGATTTTCCTATTGCCTTTGCTCGTGCTGATCCTCACATTCCTTACGCAACGGCAGCAACCGGAGGTTCCCATTGATATCTACGCCAAGCAAAGAACCGCCATCGCCTGTTTCCCCGAACGCAGTAGGGCCCTGGTGATCGATGGAATTGGCCTTCTTCCGGGTTCTGGCAAACATCACTGGCAGGTGAGCAGTAACGATAGTGCCCAGATTTATTTCGATCAGGGCATGAACATGTACTATTCCTTTCACATCATTGAAGCCCTTGCCTCTTTTGTAAAGGCCCAGCAGTTTGATCCCGAAAATGCGATGTTGCATTGGGGTGAAGCGCTGACGTATAGCCCCAACATCAACGACGTAGGATATATCCAGCCGGAAGACGCAATGAAAGCTGTTCAAAAAGCAAACGCCCTCGCCGGTCAAAGGATTACCATCGAAAAAGATTTTATAACGGCCATGCATAAACGATTTTCTGCGGATCCTGCTATCAGCAGGGAGCGGTTGAATGTTGATTATAAGGATGCGATGGCAGCACTTGCCGCCAAATACCCTACCAATATTGAGGTACTCGCCTTGTATGCCGATGCGTTGATGATTCTTCATCCCTGGGATTTGTATCATGGTGATGGCAAACCCAAGGCCTGGACGCCACAACTGGTTGAAGTGCTGGAAAAAGGATTGGGTATCGATACGGAGCATCCTGGTTTGAATCACTATTATATCCATGCGGTAGAAGGATCATCTAACCCCGGCCGTGGGATCACCAGTGCAGACAAGCTGGACCGGATTGTACCCGGCGCTTCCCATATGGTTCATATGCCTTCCCATATTTACATCAGGACCGGGAACTATGCTCGTGGGATTGCGGTGAATGAGGCCGCGCTGAGAGGGTACAAAAACTATCTAGCGATCTATCCAAAAGTAGCCGCGGGCGACTTCCTTTACCAAGTACACAACACCCACATGATGGCAGCCTGCGCTATTATGAATGGAAATATGGCTAAGGCCATCCAGGTGTCAAAAGAATGCGTGGCACAGGTTCCTGAAGAATATCACCATATAGATGGACCGATGGCAGATTTCATGCAGTATGCCAGTGCAACGCCCATATTCGCCTATATCCGCTATGGCCAGTGGGATCAATTGCTTGCCCCTAAAACCATTGCAGACAGCAGCCTATATCTTCGAATCCTGTATGCATTTGGTAGGGGTTTTGCCCATGCGCGACAAGGCCGGATCTCCGCGGCGGAAGCTGAGTTAACGAGTCTTACCTACCTCATGGAGAACAATCCTAAGCTAAAAGAAAAAGCGTTTAACTCAGCGTATGATGGCGCCAAAGTGGCCAAACACATGTTAGGCGGTGTGATTGCTGAACTGAAAAAAGACTATACACTTGCTGCTGTTCTTTTGCGCCAGGCTGCAGAATTCGAGGAAGGGATGGTGTACAACGAGCCTAAGGATTGGATCCTCCCGCCCCTGCCCTATCTCGGCAATGTATTGCTGAAAGACAATCAGTTTATGGAGGCCGAAAAGGTTTTCCGCAAAGACCTGGCCTTTAACCCCAGTAATTTATGGAGCCTTCGGGGTTTGATGCTGGCCCAGCTATATCAGGGAAAGAAGTCCGAGGCCAATAAAACCAGCAAGGTTCTGGCCGCAGCCATGGTTTACAGTGATTTCGGGAAGTTGGAAGGAGCGGTTTTTTGAAGAAAGGGAGAAGGTGGAAGTTGGTTGCCAGATTGCAGATTTTGAAATTTGCATTATCTTCGCCCCACAAACTTACCCAAATGGACAAACGCATACATACCCTCATTTTTATCTTTGTGATCTATCTGATCATTGCTTTAACGATGGTTTTCTCTACTACGGGTCAAAAAATGCTGACGATGATGTTGTTTGGGGGCGGCGGCGCCCTGATTCTTTTGATTTTTTATTTTATATGGCAGCAGTCGAGAGTGAAAGAGTAGATGGCTATACATTAAGAGTCGGAATTCTATAACAACACTCAACATTATTTATTCTTAATTCTCTGAAGGTCATACTTTGAACAGTCTGGTTTATTTGAATCAAAATTGCTATTAAGGTATCCATCTCCGTACCATTTTAGCTTTTCCATATTAGCCCCAGAATCCAAAATTT
>REAQ01000183.1 GCA_004294195.1 Sphingobacteriales bacterium
CGTTCATCCGCTCAAGCAGCCATTTCAGCGGATGGGGGGATGTCTCATGGGAGAGCCCGAAGCGTTGGATGCAGGTTTTGATATGTTCAACGGCTTCTTCTATGGAGTCAGTAACCAGAAACAGGTCAAGGTCCTGGGGCGAGATCGTCTTTTCCTCCAGCATTTTTTCAATGTGCTGCAGGAGTTCTGTATGGTATTCTTTACCGAAGATGATGACTGGGAAATTCTCGATCTTGCCGGTCTGGATCAGCGTCATCGCCTCAAACATCTCATCGAGGGTGCCGAAGCCACCGGGCATGATCACAAAGGCGTAGGAATACTTGACCAACAAGGTTTTACGGACGAAGAAATAATTGAAGTTGACATATTTATCAAGGTATGGATTGTGGGTCTGCTCCATGGGTAACTTAATGTTACAACCAACGGATCTTCCGCCCACATCTTTGGCACCGCGGTTGGCTGCTTCCATGATGCCGGGTCCTCCGCCGGTCATGATCGTAAAGCCCACCTTTGCAATTTCCGCAGAAAGCTTGCGGGTCATATCGTAGTATGGATGGTCTTCCTTGAAGCGTGCCGATCCAAACACCGTCACGCAGGGGCCCGTGAAATGGAGCGCACGGAAGCCCATGATAAATTCGAGCATTACTTTGATTGTGAACTTGAATTCCTGCCACCGGGAGCGTGGACCTTCCAGGAATTTTATCTCATTTTGGGGATTGATCTTACCGGATTCTTTAACCATGGACGCTTAATTCCGCTCAAACCTACCGGTTTTTTTGTTAAGAGCAATGCGCCAGATCACAACTGAAGTGTATCCGGCCTGCCTCTCCCGCGGCCTTTCTGCAGATGCATGTGGTGGCAGGGCAGTGTCTCCAACTTTTAGCTTGAGCATTTTCTTCCACAACAATTCCATGGCTTGTTGCTTTTCTTCCTCATCAGTAATTTCTTCAAATCTTCCCCAGGCAATCACGGTCTCCCATTGGTTCATTTCCTGGATATGCTCCACCAGAAAACATATATCGGGCTTCTGGCGCATCATGCGGATCTTTAGTCCATCCGTGGAATGGCCAATGATATACTTGCCATCATAAACATAGTTGACCGGTACTATATATACCATCTCACCATCCGTGATCCCTAGTTTGCCAAGGTGTTGGTTGCTAAGAAGCGCTTCTATTTCGTTATCATTGAGTGTTCCAAGCATGATAGAGGTTGAAGGTTGAAGGTTGTGGGTTTGAGACTTCTGCAACCTCCAACCTAACACCTCCAACCTGTTATTCAGCGGTGTGCCACAAATATCGGAATCCGATGAGCCTTGATGATGTCAGTAATATAACTTTTTCGGAATAGGTTTGACAACTCACCCCTGCCAAAAGCACCAGACACCAAAATGCAATGCCGGTTGTCAAGCATCCAGTTGTGCAACACTTCTGCATCTTCCTCATTCAGCTGTTGCATGTCAATAGGATCATAGTGGCGGTCCACTAACTCCTTCAGTCGGTCTGCCTGTGGAATTTCCGTGCCATTGGAATGGAATAACATCGTTCCCATATTACAACACTGCGGAAATAAATATGCAAACTGCTTGATCGCATACACGGAAGAAGCTTTGCCGTCATAACTCAACAATACCGAAGCGGGTACTTCAAAATGTTCCGGAACCAGCAATACCGGGCACTCTGCATCATGCAGGATCTTCCGGAGATAGTCGTTGGGTTGTGTTTTATCGATATTCTCATAAAAAAGCTCTGAACTAATGATGAGCAGGTCTGCGTACCGGGTTTCCTTCACCAGTTCATCCATGGCAAAAAGATCCGTGTCCCTGTGGGCCACAAATTCCAGTGCATGATCCTGGCAATAAGACGTGAATTTTTGCATGGTCTGGTTAATCACCTCATCATCCCGCTCAAACGGAACCGGAAATACGGGTGCACCAACGCCCATGCCGCTATAACCCAGCAATTCACGATAATCCACCGGACTGATGAATACCCCTGAAATCAATACCGGCATTTTACTGTTCAGCCATTGTGCCATTTTCATGGCGCCAGATGAAAAATGCTGGCCATCAAATGCAACAATTACTTTTAACATAACCTATGTTTTAGTGGTGACCAATATGAACAGTGCTCAGTACTTCTTTGAGTCTTTGCAACAGTTGTTTTTCCCGATGATTGATATGGTGATAAGATCCCGCCAGCCTGTCGGCCAACAGCAGACAAATCTCTCTCATGCGTTCATCAAAATGCTTACCATATTCATCTACAAACTCGGCGAAGGAATTAAATGCATCTTCCGGATCAAGGCCCTGTTCTTCCGCCACATCAAATTCAAATTCTGCATACCAAGCATCATTGGTTCCATATTCGTCTGTGTGAATCTCTCTTTGCGTAAGTCTTGAACCGATGAGTTCATGCAACTCTTTTCTTTCCTGTGGTGTGATCACCCCGTCAATGTCTGCTATTGCATACAGCAGTTTTCCTAACTCGGCATAAAACATCTTGATATCCATAGTCGGCATTTTCTTCTGTATAAAGGGACAAAGAATGTGCCGGGGAAACAATGAGTAAAATCATGCGGGTGGCGGCTCTAAAACGGCCATCGGGGGAGGATAGCCGGAACTTTTTTCTTATATTCCTGATAGGCCTCTCCATACATTACCAGCAGTTTTGTTTCTTCAAATTGGATCGCCACCAGGGTATAAAGGGTAATAACGATGTTGGTGATCAGCATGGCCATGGTGGGTTTGTAAAGGAAAGCGCCCCAGAGCATGATAAAAGTGAACAGATAGAGCGGGTGGCGCACCCAACGGTGAAGACCGTTGGTTTGCAGTGCGGGGGTTTCTCCTTCCATAAATACATCCTTTAATCCTTCTGGTGAGCGCAGATAGCGCCTGAGTACATAGGCGGCAAGCAATAGGCCTGTTAGACTGATGCAAATCCCTGATATCTTCATGATTGTCGCCGGTTCCCAGAGGTAGGAAGAGGGATGAAAAAGCAGGATGTGGATCATGGGGATCAATAACAGGAGCGCGAGGGTGCTATAGAGGAGCCTATAGAACCGGTAGCCCTGCCCCATCCAGCGTTTAAGCTGCTTTTTAACAACCGTACTGGCCAAAATGCTGTGCAAAGCACCGTAGGCTATCCATTCAGCCGCCAATAGCCATTCCATCGATCCCATCCAACAATTTAGTCATGATTTATGTTATCCGGAATAATACCGTTAAGGATTTAAGTTTCTGAAAGCCCAAGCTTAAAAGCCGTTAACTTTGAACCAATAGAAAACGTATGACCTGGTTGTATTTTGTTTTTGTTTTGATCGCCACCTTTCTGATTATGGAAGGGATCACCTGGCTCACGCATAAATATGTGATGCATGGATTTCTTTGGTATCTCCACCGGGATCACCATCAGGTGGAGCCGGGCTTCTTTGAGAAGAACGATGCTTTCTTCGTGATCTTCGCCGTGCCCAGTATGCTGTGCATTGCGTATGGTGTAAATGGTGGCATCTGGTGGCTGGCTGCTATCGGCTTTGGCATCATGGCCTATGGCTTTGCTTATTTCCTGGTGCACGATGTGATTATCCACCAGCGTTTCAAATGGTTCAGCAGGAGCAGAAATACTTATGTACGCGCCATTCGCTGGGCCCATAAAATGCATCACAAGCACCTCAATAAGGAACATGGAGAAAGTTTCGGCATGCTCTATGTGCACAAGAAGTATTGGGAGAAAGTACTGCGCGATAAACAACTGATGGCCGCAAAGAAAGTGGAGTACGCTCCGGAAGACTGATATGAAGGCGCAGCGTTACGACTATATCATCGCTGGCATGGGTTGCGCTGGGCTTAGCCTGGCGGCTCAGTTATCTGCTGCCGGACTAACCCGTGGTAAAAAGATCCTGCTGATTGATCGCGAACGCAAAGACGTCAATAACCGCACCTGGTGTTTCTGGGAAACCCAACCTGGTTTCTTTGAAAACATCGTATTCAGATCCTGGCGTGGTGCATGGTTCCACAGTTCTTCCCATTCCGCCCTGTTGGATCTGGATCCTTATCATTACAAAATGATCCGCGGACTGGATTTCAACACCTACTGCCTCAAGATGATCAAGCAAGATCCAGCATTTGAGGTTGTTCATGATGAAGTGATATCCATTCACTCAGAAGGGGAGGTGGCTGAATGTACAACTACCCATGACCGTTATGAAGCGCCCTGGATATTCAGTAGCATCATTTTCGATAAGCCCGCCATTCTTCCGGATGAATATTTTTTACTCCAACATTTCAAGGGTTGGGTGATCAAAAGTCCGAAGCCTGTTTTTGATCCTGCCAAGGCAACACTGATGGACTTCCGTCCCTCTCAGCAAAAGGGGACCACCTTTGTGTATGTGATGCCCTTTACCCCAACAGAAGCGCTGGTGGAATATACCTTGTTTACGCCTTCATTGCTGGACGATACATCTTACGATCGGGGTCTTAACAATTATATCCGTGAACACATTGGTATAGAAGAGTGGGAAGTTGTGGAAGAGGAGTTTGGCGTGATCCCGATGACTAACCATAGATTCCCAAAGAGCCATAACCGTATCATCCATATTGGGACTGCAGGTGGGATGACTAAGGCTTCTTCCGGATATACCTTTCGATTCATTCAAAAGGATACTGCCGAGATCATTCGCCAGTTGCAGAAAACCGGAAGGCCCGAAAGATCTGCTACCTGGGCAAAAAGATTCCAATGGTATGATAGTGTATTGCTGAATATCCTGCATCACCAGACGCTTCAAGGTGATGCGATCTTTACGGACCTGTTTAAGTATAATGCACCAGATAAGATCCTGAAGTTCCTGGACAACGAAACCACACTGGCCGAAGACATGAAGATCATGTGGTCACTCCCCCAATGGCCGTTCATGAAGGCTGGAATCGCAGAAGCTTTGAAATAGCTAGTAGCTAATAGCTATTAGCTATTTTT
>REAQ01000184.1 GCA_004294195.1 Sphingobacteriales bacterium
GCCGGGGCGCTTGCCGCCGTAGCCCTCGACGTAGACGAGCAGGCCGCCCCAGGCGGACTTGGTGGTCTCGTAGTGGAGGAAGGGATCGAAGGAGAGAAACCAGCCGGACCACTTGGGCATGTACTCCAGGAAGAACTTGACCTTGAGAAGATCGTTGTAAACAAAGTAAGCAAGTTATCTTCTGATAAACTGGAAGATCTTTTGTACCAGATTATGTCCCGGGAATTCAGGTTTGTGGAACTCATTGGTGCGGTACTTGGATTCTTAATAGGTCTGATCCAGGTAGGAATTACATTGCTTGCCACCTAATCCCAATGCTTTCTTATTGGTTTTGTTGAACCGTTTGCCATTCAACACGTTATTAAGGTTTTACAATAATATTAAGATGGAAAAGCAAAGGTTTTTCTGCCGCTTCGCATCTAATCAACCAAATCGCTTACATGAGACATTTGCTGCTTGTATTGCTAACGCTAACTACCACCAGTCTTTGGGCACAACCACCTGCCGGCATGAACCGCGGCGGCGGCCAGGGGATGAATATGGGCCGATTTTACGGGAAAGTGGTGGATGCAAAAACCAATAAACCAGTGGAAGCTGCTTCCATACAGCTGATCGGTAATAAATTTGACAGTGTTCAAAAGAAACGGGTAGAAGCAATACTCAGTGGTCAGCTCACAACTGCAAACGGAAACTTTGCCCTTGAGAACCTGCCGGTAATGGGGCAGTTCAAACTCAAAATCACCGCAATCGGTTATGAACAATACGAGCAGGCCATCAAGTTTGATATTAAGCCTGGTGGTGATATGTCTACCATGATGAACGCCATCGATAAAGATCTGGGAAACATCAAACTCAATATAGACGCAAAGCAACTGGAAACGGTTACAGTCACTGCCACAAAGCCATTCATGCAGATGGGTGTTGACCGCAGGATATTCAATGTTGAGAAAAGTCTTGTTTCCCAGGGCCAAACGGCAACTGAACTGATGCGCAATATTCCAGGGTTGAATGTGGATATTGATGGAAATGTGACCCTCCGTAATGCAACACCTACCATCTTTGTAGATGGCAGGCCTACTACACTTACCCTTGATCAAATCCCGGCGGACGCTATTTCCTCCGTGGAAATGATCACCAATCCTTCAGCAAAATATGACGCCTCCGGAGGCATGGCAGGTATTCTTAATATCGTACTGAAAAAAAACCGCCGTGCAGGGTACAATGGTAACCTCAGGGCCGGTATCGATTCCCGTGCAAAAATCAATCTTGGCGGTGATCTCAACGTGCGCCAGGGTAAGGTGAATATGTTCCTGAGCGGTATGTACAACCAACGCAAAAACATTGGTGTTGGACAGTCAATCCGTACAGAAACCTACTATGATCCAAATGTTCGGTTCACGCAGAACAATAATCCGGTGAGCGAGGGAGCATTTATGTTTCTTCGTGGTGGTTTTGATTTCCTGATTGATAACAGAAATACCATCACACTCAGTGCCAACTACGTAAGGGGAGATAACACCAGCGAGGATTTGCTGAAGATACAGACAGACACGCTGTCTACACCTGTTACAACATCTTTCTCAGACAGAACAACTTTCAACGATTTCTTTTTCAGGAATACAAATCTCGCATTGGGTTATAAAAGACTGTTTAAAAAATCTGGCATGGAGTTGACTTCAGATATCAACTACAGCATGGCTAAAAACGGTAGTGAAGGAGGATTCAGAACAGATTATTTTGACGAGAACAACAATCCTAAAGGTATTCCCATCTACCAGACGCAGGAAGGGACGGGTAACAATAAGAACTTTACTTTCCAGACGGATTATATCAACCCACTGAACGATAAATCAAAAATGGAACTGGGTGTAAGGGCTGCGATCCGGAACGTACAGAATGAAAACCTGAACTATATCCAGGATCCACTTACCGGTGAACTGATCCCCATCGCGCAGATTAATGCAAACTTCAAATACCAGGAGCAAGTATATGCCGCGTATGGTACCTATTCCAGCAAAGTGGGTGAAACCTTGTCGTTCCAGCTGGGTTTGAGGGCCGAGAGTTCTAGTTACGATGGTACCCTGTTAACGGACGGATCAACGTTTAGTAACTCCTTCCCAATCAGTCTTTTCCCAAGCATTTTCATAACTAAAAAACTTAAGAACAGCGCTGATCTTCAGTTGAATTACTCGCGCAGGATCAACAGGCCGAATTTCTTTCAGTTGATGCCGTTTGTGGATTATACGGATTCCCTGAACATCAACAGGGGAAACCCTAACCTGGTGCCTGAATTCACGAATTCATTTGAACTTTCTTACCAGAAAAACATGAAGAAAGGCCATAGCCTTCTGTTCTCCGGTTGGTTCAAGTATACAGACAACCTTATTACTCGTTTCCAGATCAAGGAACCAAGTTCAATACCTGGACGCGATGTGATCATTAATACCTATATCAATGCCAACAGCAGCCGGGCTTATGGTCTGGAGGTAACGTCAAGAAACCCATTGTCTAAATGGTTGGATGCTACCACCAACCTCAACTTCTTCAACTCGAAGATCAACACAGACAGTATCGTTTCCGGTTCAACAATTGGTGATCTTTGGAGCTTCTTTGGTAAACTTAACCTTGCGTTCAAGCTTCCAGATAACTGGTCAATGCAGCTTAGTGGTGACTACCAAAGCAAGGCTATCCTTCCGCAAGGCGGAGGTGGTGGCGGCCGAGGCGGCGGCGGCGGCGGCGGACGTCCTGGCGGAGGCGGCGGTGGCTGGGGTGGTTTTGTACAGACAACCGCACAGGGCTTTGTTAAGCCTAACTATGGTGTAGACTTCGCTATCCGCAAAGAATTCATGAAAGAGAAGCGCGCATCTGTTGCGTTGAGCATCAACGATATTTTCAAAACACGCAGGTACGCCACATTCTCCGAGTCAGAGTTCTTTGTGCAGGACTTTGTACGCAGACAAGACTGGAGGGTAGTAAGGTTGAATTTCAATTTCCGTTTTGGCAAGTTTGACACCAACCTGTTCAAACGCAAGAACAACAGGAGTGGTAACGATACCGGTGGAGACATTCAAATGCAATAAGTAACACAAGCATACTATAAATAAAGAATGCCGCGATCTGCGGCATTTTTTATTTATTGATGGTTCGATTTTCCTTCCAGCATGGGCACAAACGAAAATCGATCAAATCGTTCCTCCTGAAACACTCCCTCTTCTGTTTTTGTGATCCGCATCATTCTTTGTACGTCATCCTCGTTCACGGGAATGACCATCACTCCACCCACCTTCAACTGTTGCAACAGCTTCTCAGGAATATGAGGAGCAGCAGCAGTAATAATGACTTTGTCAAAAGGCGCAAAAGTGGGTAACCCTTCAAAGCCATCCCCGAAAAAAAGTTTAATGTTCCTGAATGATTTCAGATAGGAAAACTCCTTGTTCGTATCAAATAGCTTCTTTTGCCTTTCAATACTAAAAACCTGTACCCCCATCTGTCCAAGAACTGCTGCCTGGTAGCCGCTTCCGGTTCCTATTTCAAGTACTTTATCAAAAGGCTTGCACTGTAACAGCTGCGTTTGGTAAGCCACGGTATAGGGCTGTGAGATCGTTTGCCCCTCCCCAATCGGAAAAGCCTTGTCGTCATAGGCTATACTCGTAAACGCGGAATCAAGGAAATAATGCCTGGGAACCGCTAAAATGGCTTCCAGTACCCGCTCGTCTGTAATGCCTTTTGTTTTAAGTTCCTCAACCAGTTTCTTCCGTAAGCCTTTGTGGCGATAATGATCTTCCGAAGGGCGCATGGTCGCAAATCTAATTCAATTATTAAACTTGATTCAAATTGTAATTTGACTCAGCCCGCCTGATTCAGGTTTCGATGAATGGTAGTACATTCCGTGCAAATTTTCCTTTATGAAAAGTGTTACTGTGTCCAGAAACTGGTTGTGGATAGCCGTGATCGCACTGCTGTTTGCATCCTGTAAGCCGAGTGATGAAAAAATCGCTGAGGCGGTCAAGGCAAAAATTGGTGCCGTGGCCTCAACTGTCAATGTATCGGTTGCCGATGGTGTAGCAACGCTGACCGGCGAAGTGAATGACGAAGCCACAAAAGCTGCTGCTGAAACTGCATTGCAGGGAATCAAAGGGCTTAAATCTGTAGTCAACAGTTTGACTATTCCACCACCTCCACCACCACCCGTAGTGATCAATCCTGACGACGTACTCAGGAAAGGAATCGATTCTGTTTTTGCCGCGAAATCGATCAAAGGAGTATCAGCTGCTGTTGCTGAAGGTGTGCTTACACTCACCGGCACCATCAAGAAATCAGAACTCACAAAGGTGATGCAGGCCGCCAACGAGCTGAAGCCAAAGAAAGTTCTTAATCAAATGACGATCAAATAACAAAACCATGGCATTACAGGAAAAATATGCATCGCTAATCTCTTTTGTACACGGTAATGGCGTAACCAATGCCACTGTTCAGGAACAGGAAGGTGTACTGTATGTTACTGCTACTGCTCCTTCTGGCGCAGTGAAAGACGAGATCTGGAAAATGTATGAAGTCATCGATCCGGAAATGCGTTCAGGTGATCTGGTGCTGAATATCACCGTTGATCCCGCAGCGGAAAAAACATATGAAGTGAAATCCGGCGACAACCTTTCAAAAATTGCAGCCAAGTTTGGCGGAATTACCTGGAAGGACATTTTTGAAGCCAACAAGGATACCATTAAGGATCCGGATAAGATCTTCCCAGGACAGGTGTTGAAAATACCCGGTTAGTATGTTAAAATGTTATTGGGTTATTAGGTTATTGGATAGAGCATCAATAACCTAATAACCCAATAACTTAATAACTAAATCTTCTACGGCGCGAGATCTTCAATAATAGCCTTGATCTTCACATCCAATTGCGCCGTTACTTCATCAAAAGCTGATTTTGACGAGAGCACAGTATTCAAGATGGTCTCGCACTGATCTTGCTCCCATCAGCCAACACAAACTGGAGCACATTGCTTTTCGGTAGATCTATCGTCCACTCTTCTCCCGTTGCAAGATTCTTACCTTTTCGATACTCGTAATCCAACAATTGTACCACAGGCGATCCACCCAATTGTGCGGGTGGCTGTTGCCGGTAGCGTTGCATCATATCTGCAATCTGCTGTTGTCCGTCCATTCCTTTCTTTGTGATCGATATCAGATGCTCTTTATAGTATCCATATTCAAGGTATAGATCGATGAGCTTTTCAAAGAGACTGCGGCCCTTATTCTTTTCATAAGCTGCCATTTCACACAGCAATGCCACGGCACTCACCGCGTCTTTATCCCGCAAACGGTCTCCAATCATCAAACCGTAGGATTCTTCACCACCAATCACATAATTCTCTGAACCCTCCTTAGACTTGATCAGTTCAGCGATCCATTTAAAACCCGTCAGCACGTTGTAGCAGTTTACCCCGTTTTTCTCGGCAAATACATCGATCATATCTGTGGTCACAATCGTCTTTACCACCATGTCTTCCGGCTTCGCAATACCTTTTGCCTTGCGGGCCTCAATCATATAGTTAAATGCCAATACAGCCGTCTGGTTTCCGTTCAATAAAACCCATTTACCATTCAGATCCTTAACGGCAATGCCTACCCGATCCGCATCAGGATCGGTTCCCAGCAGAATATCCGCATCAACTGCTTCCGCTTTCTTCAGGCCTATGCTCATAGCCTCACTCTCTTCCGGATTAGGATACACAACGGTCGGGAAATTTCCGTCAGGAGTGATTTGATCTTCTACCAGGCGCACATTGGTAAACCCAAATCTCTTCAAAACTTCGGGCACCAATTTAATACCGGTACCATGAATGGGAGTATACACGATCTTTAGATCATGTTGTTTGGCAATGACCTCAGGGTAAACACTCAACCCTTTAACCATCTCGTAGTAAGCTTCGTCCATTTCCTTCCCTACCAGTGTGATGTTGGCCTCTCCGCCTGACCATTTTACATCTTCTACCCGGGTGATCTTGTCTACCTCGGTGATCACATTTTTATCATGTGGCGGTACCAACTGCCCGCCATCGTTCCAATAAGCCTTATAGCCGTTATATTCCTTTGGATTGTGAGAGGCAGTACAAACAACGCCGCCCTGACATCCATTATAACGTATAGTGAAGCTTAATTCAGGTGTTGGTCGCAGCGCTTCAAAAAGATATACCTGGATACCGTTTGCCGCCATCACATTGGCTGTAATCTCTGCAAACAATCTACTGTTGTTCCGACTATCGTGAGCAACAGCCACCTTAACAGTTTGACCGGGAAAAGATGCGAGCAGGTAATTGGCATACCCCTGGGTAGCCATGCCCACCGTGTATTTATTGATCCGGTTTGTACCAACACCCATCACGCCTCGTAAGCCTCCGGTGCCAAACTCTAAGTTGCGGTAAAATGCGTCCGCAAGCTCCTTTGGATTCTCATCGGATAATTTTTTAATCTCCTTTTTCGTTTCTTCATCATAATTTCCGTTCAGCCATGCCTGAACGCTTTGCTCAATGGCAGCATCCATATTCTGTTGTTTTGCGTTTATAGAGTGATGAAGATATTGAATTTTTATTTTTGCGATGTTGACTAGATTTCTCTTTATACCGCTTCTGCTCTTGCAACTCGCTGTTATCGGGAATACACAACCTATTGGTGATACCGCTGTGCCGGACAAAACAAAAGTATGGGTAGTTGCATCCGCCCAGTCCGCACTGTGGGCAGGCTCCTTTATTGCACTCAACAAGGCCTGGTATGCTGATTACCCTAAACAGTCGTTTCATTTCTTTAATGACCTTCCGGAGTGGCTACAGATGGACAAGGCCGGGCATGTTTGGACGGCGTACCAGATCAGCAGGGTCTCCGGAGATATCTGGCGCTGGACGGGGATTAACGAGAGAAAAGCGATCTGGCTTGGGGGTATCAGTGGTGTGGCCTACCAAAGTATCATAGAGATCCTGGATGGGTTCTCGGCAGAATGGGGTTTTTCCATTTGGGACATGACCGCTAACGTCATCGGATCAGGTGCCTATGTAAGCCAGCAACTGCTATGGAAAGAGCAAAGGATCTCTGTAAAGTTCAGTTATTTTCCATACCAATACCCTGCAGACCAGCGGCCAAGGGCAACCGAACTTTTTGGAGAGGGAGCTGAAGCTGTCTTGAAAGACTATAACAGCCAAACCTATTGGATCAGCACAAATCTGCATAGTTTCTTTCCTCAGAGCAGGATTCCCCGATGGCTGAATCTTGCCGTCGGCTATAACGGCAGAGTGATGCTGGGCGGAAGGGAGAATATCTGGACCGTTGAAAACGGACAAACCATAGACAGATCTGATGTTGCCCGCTACCGCCGCTTTTTTTTATCAGTGGATATGGATCTCACTAAAATACCCACTAAGAAAAAATGGTTGAAAACAGTATTTTCTGCCGTAAATGTGATCAAGATACCGGCTCCTGCATTAGAGCTGAATACAAATGGCGGCATCAGGTTCCACGGCATTTACTTTTGATCAGGCCACATAGGCACCCGTAACCTGGTTGCCCTCCACTTCCACGTAGATATGCTCATGGAGAAAAGTGGACAGGGAAAGACCCACATAATCAGGATGAACAGGAAATTTCCGATGGCTGCGTTCCACCATCACCAGGGTCTGTACCTTTCTCGGGGAAAATGAAAGGATCGGCTTCAGGGCATAAGTAAGCGTTTTGCCGCTGTTAGACACATCGTCAACAATGATCACCACTTTCCCGTTTAGATTTATTTGCTGGTCGATGGAGATGGATTGGTATTGTTTTTTATCGATGGTGATCGATATCAGTTCAATGGTTTTGGAAGAAATGCTTTGAAGAATCTCAGCGAGGTTTCTGGCAAGCACTACGCCATGTTCGCGGATACCCGCAAGCACTAGTTGCTGTTCTTCCGAATTGTTTTCCAGGATCTCGTAGGCCATGCGGTGCAATTTTTTTGCAGCCACATCACCATTGAGAATATAATTTTTACCCGTTGTAGACATATCAAGGTATCTGGGACGTAAATTAGCAAAATGTAACCAAGGATTATGGAATTGATTCAGCAAATTCTCTTTGTTGTGGCTGCAGCCGGAGCCATCTACCTTTTCGCCCGGAAACTGGCTGAGATGCGCCGCAACATCAACCTAGGCAGACAGGATAGCCTGAACAACCAACCTGAGCGGCGTTGGAAAAACGTTCTTCTGCTGGCTTTCGGCCAGAAGAAGATGTTTGCCAAACCCCTGGTTGCTATCATGCATTTTATTATCTATGCCGGATTCCTGATCATCAATATTGAGGTACTGGAGATCTTTGTGGATGGGGTATTAGGAACCCATCGCGTGTTTGCGGCCCCGTTGGGTGCGGCCTATCCATACCTGATCAATGCTTTTGAATGGCTGGCGGTAGGCGTGATCCTCGTTTGTATTGCTTTCCTTTTCCGCAGGGATATCATGAAGGTCAAACGTCTCAACCAACCCGAACTCAAGGGATGGCCCCTCAGCGATGCACACATTATTCTTGTGACAGAGATCGTACTGATGAGCTTGTTCCTTATCCTGAATGCTTCGGACACGCTTTTACAATCCAGGGGCATTGAACCTTACGGACAGCACCCAACGGGAAATTTTGCTGTTTCTCAATACCTCCATCCCTCGCTGAATGGTTTAGGTGATGGTGCATTGAAAGGGCTGGAGCGGGTTTCATGGTGGTTGCATATCCTGGGTATCTTCGCTTTTCTCAATTATCTTCCCTATTCCAAACACCTGCATATTCTTTTCGCTTTCCCGAACGCTTATTATGCACGTCTTGAACCGCAGGGTAAAATAGAAAACATGACGGCCATCCAGCAGGAGGTTCTATATGCCATGCAACCGGAACTGGCACCCACGGATGGACAAGAACCTCCAAAACGATTTGGTGCTAAAGATATCTTTGACCTGAGCTGGCACAATCTGCTGGAAGCATACAGCTGTACGGAATGTGGCCGTTGCTCGTCATCATGCCCCGCCAATGCTACCGGTAAAATTCTTTCGCCCAGGAAAATCATGATGGACACCCGGGACAGGATGGAAGAGGTTGGGCGTAACATCAAGCAGAACGGATCATTTGTGGATGATGGAAAATCACTGTTACACAACTATATCACTGAGGAAGAGATCAGGGCATGCACTACCTGCCAGGCCTGTGTAGAAGCCTGCCCAGTATCCATAAGCCCGCTGGATATCATTCTTCAATTGAGAAGGTACCAGGCCATGGAAGAATCCAATGTTCCTCAGGAATGGACAGCAATGTTCAGCAACACGGAAAATAATTTCGCCCCATGGAAGTTCTCGCCGGATGAGCGGGATGCATGGACTCAAACTAGCTAGTAGCTTTTAGCTA
>REAQ01000369.1 GCA_004294195.1 Sphingobacteriales bacterium
GCGGCCATCGCCGCTGGCAACGGCTGACCGGAGCGACCGTTGATATCCGCTCTGCGCAAGCGTTGCCTGTGCAAGCCGATGGCGATATTACGGCAACTCTGCCGGTACGGTTGTCTGTTCGACCCGGCGCTGTGGCGTTCGGCTGACTCCAACTGCACAAATTAAGGCAACAATTTCGCCAACGCTGCCTGGTATCGAAATAAAACTCGCAATGCCCAAATCGGCATACCCCGGAAATAGAAAGTCTCCAATAAAATTTATCAGGTAGCCAAAACAACCCATCATTAAAAAGATGCCCAAGACTTTAGGAAGAAATCCAGACTTAAGAACCAAGTAACCGAAAGGCAACAACCAAAGTCCCCAGAAAATAGAAACGGACTCAATTCCGTTACTGTAGCGCTCAAGCGATAACATGACTTGTGCGTGCAGTTGATTTTCTTGAAATACATTGAGGTAGTTTGCCTTGCTGATGAAGGTAAGAACCTCAAGTTTATGATTGATGTTGACGAGCGAAATCGGAACGCTAGCAACTGCCAGTGCTACCATACTTATGGCAGCTATTTTATTGACCGGACTGAGCAACTTATATAAAACCAAAGGAAGAAACAGAAAAGAGATGTAGGCGATTATACCGGCAACAATGCCTAATCGAAAAAGCGTTTCGTTAGCCACAATGTTACTAAAGGTAGCAGCGGCATCGCTCCGTACAATGAGCTTGGATGGCACATAGAGTAAACTAAATATTCCTGTTAGCACAAGAACTAAATAAAATAAACCAGCTATTCGTGCGATCTTTTTGTTTGAGTCCATTTCAGGAAATTGACAATTTAGGAGTTATTCGAATCACGCGTCAAGATCATTCGGGGTATCGGAGGTTTTTGTCACTCTTGGCCATTTCCAGGCATACCACACAATTGCAATCGTAATGCAGCTCTCAACAACGGCATAGAATACATAGGCGGCTATCTCAGGTGTGAGGGGGATTGACGTAGCAGCAATCAAAACCATAATGCCTGTGAAGATGATACCGAAAATTATATTTACCCAACGTGCAAGAGCGGGCGTGGACAAAATTGTCAAAATAATGACAAGAGATGGAAAGGACATCAAAACAGAAGCGGCAAAAACTTTAATTGGGCTATTTAGCAAGGTGTCGCCCGTAACGAGTTTGCCCGCTTGACCGGGTATGTACAGCGCGAAGTAATCGCCATAGATATAGAAAAACATCACCGCACCCCACAA
>REAQ01000185.1 GCA_004294195.1 Sphingobacteriales bacterium
AGTTCAATTGTACCTCGGGATACAGTTCTTTAATATATCCGATGATCTTATCACTCACCTGCAATCCACGCGGCTGCATTCCGATAAAGCATGTATTGGTAAAGGGATAGTGATTTTCGATCAGCTGGTGTGCCAGTCGACGAATGGTGAGATCGAGTTGGTATGTGTCTAGAATTTTAAGCATAACGATGACAAAAATAGCTATTAGCAAATAGCTATTAGCTAATTATGATTCCTGCATAAACGGATACCCATACTCCGTTGGCGGATTAAAGGTTTCCTTGATCGTTCTTGCACTCAGCCAACGATACAGATTTAGTTGTGAGCCCGCTTTGTCATTGGTTCCACTGGCCCTTGCTCCGCCGAAAGGCTGCTGGCCAACAACAGCTCCTGTGGGCTTATCATTGATGTAAAAATTACCTGCAGCATTAACCAATTTCTTTGTGGCCATTTCCACCGCGGCCCTGTCCTGGGAGATGATTGATCCCGTTAATGCATAAGGGGATGTTTCATCTACCAATGTCAATGTCTCTTCAAAACGGTCATGGGGATACACATAGATTGTCAACACAGGTCCGAAGATCTCTTCGCACATGGTCACATATTTGGGATCCTTTGCTTCAATCACGGTTGGCTGGATGAAATAGCCCTTAGATTTATCACAATGTCCGCCCGCCAAAACGGTTGCTTTGTCTGAAGTCTTCACATTTTTGATGTAGGCGCTGATCTTATCAAATGATTTTTCATCGATAACGGCATTGATGAAGTTCGTAAAATCTTCCACCGTACCCATCTTGAAACCATTGATTCCATCAACCAGTTTTTGTTTTACGGCATCGGCAATGTTGGAAGGAATATATGCCCTTGACGCTGCAGAACATTTCTGGCCCTGGTATTCAAACGCGCCGCGCAATAAAGCCGTTGCTACTACGTCCGGGTGGGCAGAATGATGAACCATCACAAAGTCTTTACCGCCCGTTTCCCCAACAATTCTTGGATAGGTCCGGAACTTTGATATGTTTTCACCGATGGTCTTCCACATATGGTTAAATACACCGGTTGAACCAGTGAAATGAACGCCTGCAAAATCCCTGTGGCTGAAACAAATGTTTCCAAGGGTTGGACCGTCCACATAAATAAGATTAATAACCCCGTCCGGCAAACCGGCTTCCTTCATGACGCGCATGAACATTTGCGCAGAATAGATCTGTGTATGCGCAGCCTTCCAAACCACGGTATTTCCGCACATGGCCGCTGATGTAGGAAGGTTTCCGCCGATGGCTGTAAAATTAAATGGGGTGATCGCCAATACAAATCCTTCCAACGGACGGTACTCCAAACGGTTATGCATACCCGGAGAGCTGATGGGCTGCTGCCGATATATTTCTGATAAGTAATGTACATTGAAGCGAAGGAAATCGATGATCTCACAAGCTGCATCTATTTCTGCCTGATATGCACTCTTGCTCTGGCCCAACATCGTGGTGCCATTCATGTAGGGTCTGTACTTGGTAGCGATGAGATCAGCGGCCCTTAAGAATATGTTGGCCCTGTTTTCCCAGCTCATACTGGCCCATGCCTCTTTTGCCTTCAAAGCGGCATCGATGGCCTGGTGCACATGAGACGCATCACCTTCATGAAAATGACCCAATACATGCGCCTTCTCATGCGGCGGATTCATGGGGTGTTTATTACCCGTGCGTACTTCCTGCCCCCCGATGTACATCGGCACATCCACTTGCTCGCTTTTCAACTCAGCAAGTACTTCCTTCAATCGCTTTTTTTCCGCGGAACCTGGAGCGTAGTTAAGAACCGGTTCATTCACCGGAAGGGGGTAGTTGAAATAACCTGTATTCATATGATCAATTCAAAATTCAAAAGTTAATCCACTTATTTTGTTACCACTTTCAATCCCACAATAGACATCACCAGGGTCACCAGAAAAAATAATCTCCAGAACGTAGCCGGTTCTTTGAACCATACTATTCCAATGATCACCGTTCCTGCTGCGCCTATTCCCGTCCATACTGCATAAGCCGTACCGATGGGTATTGTTTGAACCGCCTTATTCAGTAGCACAATGCTCAGGACATAAAAGAACAAAAAAACGACGGTCCATTTCAGGTTGGAAAAGTTGGCTGTCATTTTCAGGGAAGCCGCAAAAGCGATTTCACAGGCAGCCGCAGCAACTAAATACAACCAGGCCATCTATTGTGCCTCCTCCTCTTTTTCCATCATCAGAAAAGCTTTGATAAATCCATCCAACTCTCCATCCATCACGGGCTGCACATTACCCACTTCAAAATCCGTCCGGTGATCCTTGATCATTTTATATGGATGGAACACATAGCTCCGTATCTGGCTTCCCCACTCGATCTTTTTCTTACTGGCATTGTTTGCATTCTTTATGGCTTCGCGTTTGCGCATCTCTTCCTCGTACAAGCGGCTCTTCAACATCGTCATCGCTTTCTCTCGGTTCTCACCCTGCGTCCTTGCCTGTTGGCACTCTACAATAATGCCCGATGGCTTGTGCGTAAGCCTTACTGCCGTTTCAACCTTGTTCACGTTCTGACCGCCTGATCCACCTGATCGGAAAAATGCCCACTCAATATCTGCTGGATTCACTTCAATTTGAATGGTGTCATCAATCAATGGATATACATAGACAGATGCAAACGATGTATGTCTTCTTGCATTAGAATCAAAAGGCGATATCCGCACCAACCGATGCACTCCACTTTCCGCTTTCAGGAAGCCGTATGCAAATGAGCCGTCGAATTGGAAGGTACAGGTTTTGATCCCCGCACCATCCCCATCCTGCCAATCCAGCTCAGTCACTGACCACCCTTGTTTCTGCCCGTACATCCGATACATCCGGGCAAGAATTTCTGCCCAGTCCTGGCTCTCTGTACCTCCTGCACCGGAATTGATTTGCAACACTGCCGGGAGTTCATCTTCAGGCTCATTAAGCGTGCTTTTGAATTCCGCTTCTTCAATGGATTCCAGGGCCTTCTGGTAAGCAGCTTTTACCTCTTCTTCTTCCCCTTCGCCTTCTTTCCAAAATTCAAAAAGGATGGCAAAATCCTCTACCGCCCTTTCTGTCTGGTCAAAAAGGTTTACCCAATACTCGTTTAGCTTAATGTTTTTGAGGATCTCTGTAGCACGCTTGTTATCGTCCCAGAACCCAGGAGAAAGTGACCGCTGTCGGTCTTCGTTTATTTTATGTTGACGATTAGCGACGTCAAAGAAACCTCCTCAGGACAACAATGCGGTCCCTCATATCCTTAATATTCTCAATAGTCATAGGCTGCGAAGGTAGTTTAAAAGTCAAAATTCAAAAGTAAAAAGGTTAAAACATCGAACAAAACAGTCATTTTTTACTTTTTACCTTTGACTTTTGAATTTGAAACATGATCAAAGCATATAACTTCCTCGCTTCCTGGCAACTTTTCCCTGAGAAATGCACTTATGAACAGGGAGACAGGCCTAAAAGTGGAACCTATAGAATTGAGGGTAACACAGAGAGAAGCGAACTAAGCATATCTCACAACTGGGTCAGCCTGGAGAACCAGGCCTTTTCCGCGGAATACACCGTTGTTGCTGACGGTGATCTCCATGAATTCTACGATGAAGCCATGGCGGATAAAGTACAAGTGAATTTTCCGGACGGTATTCATTTTGAAGTTCATTTCTACCGGGCAGGTCAAGTTAACCTTCACGTGATCCACGAGATCATGCCCAACGGCTACCTTCGCATCACCTCACAGGGACGCACAACCGAAGGAAAGACCTATACCAATGTGGAGATCTATCACAAGCAGATGAGTGTTCTGCCCTACTCTTCGTCAGTGTCTGGAGCAGTGATCAAACCTACTGAAGAAGGGGTCATCCGTCACAAGGCACTCACCGCTATGGAAGAGCAAACCAACATGCAATTGGAACAGATCCGGAAGCAGATCGAACTTCTGGCCTTGCAGGCGCAGGAAATCCAAAAGCGAAAAGAACTTTCCATGATGATCTACAATGCCAAACTTAATTTTCAACCCGTCATCGGACAGGTTTATCATTTGTACGAAAAGAAAGACGACAACCTGATGATCTCAATGGTTTCACCCAGGGAATGGGGAGGTTCAGGTCCCTTCAAAAGGTATGTTGCCAAAGTGCAATTGCTCGCAGATCACACATGGAAAGAAATGGAATAATACGCTATGCAAGGCATTGTGGCATTTGTCATTGAAGCATCGAGAAAGCTAGTTGCGGGTGGTGAATTGATCAATACAGTATAGGACAACCCCTTATTGCTTTCCGCAGGCATGAACAATATTTTCTAATGAAGCATTGAAACGGCTTGGATTTTCCAACATTGGATAATGCCCAACATTCCCCATATCATAAAATGCGTAGACAACACCCAGCTTTGTAAATGCAGCCGTGTCTGTAGGTATAAATGCACTTTCAATCAAATAAACGGGTTGTTTTAACAAGGGTAGTTTTGTATCAAATGGATACTTGTCCATAGCCTCCAAACACTCGAGCGTCATGGTGGTATCTGACCCAAGAATATCATTGGTCACTCTTTGACGGATCAACGAATCCGTAGTAGATGCAAAAAGCGCATTGATCCCTCCCGTGATACTGCCTTTAAAATCTTTTCTCGCAGACTGGTAGAATAAATTCCATTGTTCTCTCATTTCGGGAGTAGGTTTCATATCCACGTTTTTCATATTGTCTACCCCAACAATGCCAATGAAACGCCCGGGATACTTTACTCCAGCTTCTACCACCGTAGCCCCGCTCATGGAATGACCGATCAGGATTACATTCTTTAATTGCAAAGCATCCAAAACACTGTCGATATCCTGAACATAGCTCTCTGGCCCCCATGCACGCGCTGTATTTCCTGAT
>REAQ01000122.1 GCA_004294195.1 Sphingobacteriales bacterium
TACCCTTACACGGTTAGGACCTATCTGGATACTATCTGCATGAAAAAATTCCCATCGCTCAGTGAGAATAATTCCTGAACCGTAGTTGGGTCTAGCTAATCCAATCGTTTGGTCCGTGACCTTTTGTGTTCCCGGCACTGCATTCCAAAGTTCATTGGTAAACTCGAGGAAAACAAGACTACCCACGGTATATCCAAAATTCTGAACTTTTCCCAACCCATCGTATCTATATTCTTCGTATAGTGTTTGTCGCAAATACCATTTACCGAGTAGTGCTTTTGTTTGTTCCGGAAAGGTTGGCTTGGGTGTATCGGGGTTTGCAGATTCCTTGGTGCATGCCAAATAAAAGAATGTAGCGCATGCAACAACCCATAGAATGTGTTTTTTCATACCCAATATTACAAATTCTTTAGTTCCGCTTTAGCGGCTAAATATTCATTGAATATCTCTGCTACGATCTCCCCCGCCGGCATTATTTTGTTAATGCTTGCCGAGACTTGTCCAATCTCCAGTTCTCCCTCTACCATATTGCCCTCAAACATGCCTTTCTTTGCTCGACCCCTTCCTAGAAGCTGTATCAATTCTTCCTTACTCGCGCAGCGTTGCTCCGCAGCTTTAACATCCTCGTAAAATTTATTCTTCAACAAACGCACAGGAACAACTTCCTTCATCATCAGATGCGTATCGCCTTCCTGCGCTTTAACCACCGCTTCTTTAAACAACGTATGTGATGAAGCTTCTTCCGATGCCACAAACCTGGACCCGATCTGTACCCCATCGGCACCCAAAACCATCGCTGCCAGCATCTGCCGGCCCGTAGCAATACCTCCCGCAGCGATTACCGGAATATCCACCGCTGCCTTCACCAACGGCACCAGTACCATTGTAGTGGTTTCTTCGCGTGCAAATTTGCTGCTGCTCACTACATGCACCACTTTTATACCGGCATCTTTCAACACCGGTGTCCAGGTCTTGGGGTTACCCGCAGATGTAAACACGATCGGTACTTTCTCTTCAAGAATAATAGCGATGTGCTTCTCAATATCAGCATACAAAATGGGAACATTAACGCCAAAAGGCTTGTCGGTTGCGGCTTTGCATTTACGGATCTGCTCCCTCAATACATCAGGATACATCGATCCCGCACCGAGGAGACCAAGTCCTCCTGCATTACTAACGGCAGCGGCTAACCGCCAACCAGAGGCCCAAACCATCCCGGCCTGGATAAGAGGATATTTAATCCCAAAAAGATCAGAAACCCTGTTCTCCATAACCAATTGTTAATTGCCAATTGTCAATTGCTAATTACTATCCAAGGTCAATCTCCGTATTATCCCCAATATTAAGGGTTCTTGTCTCGCCTTTGATTTCCGTATCACTTCCAATAATGGAGTCATGCAACACCACATCAAACAACTTAGTAAATGACCCGATGATGGAGTCCTTAACGATGGAATAATTGATATAGGTCTTTTCCCCAATGGCCACGTTGGGGCCGATGATAGAGTTGCGTATCTCACATCCCGGTGCAATGGATACGGGTGGGATAATTATGATGTTCTCAAAATTATGTTCTTCAGCTACTACCCCACCAAACTTCTTCAATAGGGTTGCATTGCTTTCCAGCAGGGTATCTTTCTTTCCACAATCAAACCAGTTCAAGACTTTGTAGGGGGAAAATTTTGACCCGGCCTTGATCATGCACTCCAATGCATCCGTCAGGTTGGTTTCATCCTGACTGAGGTCATCTTTGAGGATCAGGTTGGATAAACAGTTGAACAGATTTTCGGTATCGCTGATCTTGTAAAGACCTACCAGCGCCATGTTGGATTTTGGGATATGCGGCTTCTCCACCACACGGGTGATCATACCTTGTTCATCGATCTCCGCCACACCGAAATTCCTGGGATCGTCTACCTTCTTCACACCCAATACAGACCCGGATTGCGAAAGAAAATCTTTGACATCATATTCGCAAATGGTATCGCCCAAAACAATGAACAGGTCATCGTTTCCAACAACCTCCCTGGTCAGGTAAATAGCATGCCCGAGACCTTTTCTTTCATTTTGTGTGATAAAATGCACTTTGATCTGGGGATACTGTTTTTTCACATAATCCTGAATCTTATCCCCAAGATACCCCGTGATCAATACATACTCCTGGATGCCCGCGTCCAGCAATTGATCGATGATGATGCTGAGGATGGTCTTACCTGCCAGCGGAATCAGTGCCTTGGGCTGGGTATATGTATGGGGACGCAGTTTGGTACCTGCGCCTGCTACCGGAATGATCGCCTTCATAGCGCAAAGGTAGGAAATCTCCGATTGGTGGTTTTCTGCAGCTTCAGAATAGGGAATTGGCGTATTTTTGCGGCCATGGATAAGTTAGTGTTTGATCTCATCGAAAAAGAGCTGGAACGCCAGCGGAACGGTATTGAACTCATCGCTTCAGAAAACTTCACCTCCCTGGACGTTATGAAGGCCATGGGAAGTTCACTGACCAATAAATATGCAGAAGGCTATCCCGGCAGAAGATATTATGGAGGCTGCGAAATTGTGGACCAGGTAGAACAACTGGCTATCGACAGAATCAAGCAAGTGTTCAACTGTGAATACGCCAATGTGCAACCACATAGCGGTGCGCAGGCTAACGCTGCAGTGATGCTGGCGATATTGCAACCCGGCGATACCATTCTTGGTCTTGACCTGTCTATGGGCGGCCACCTTACACATGGCTCACCGGTGAACTTCAGCGGAAAGATTTATAACGGCAAATTCTATGGAGTCCGTCGTGAAGATGGACTGGTAGACTACGAAATGTTGGAGCAACAGGCCCGCGAGCACAAACCTAAATTGATCATATGTGGCGCTTCCGCATATAGCAGGGATTGGGACTATGCAAGAATACGTGCGGTAGCAGACGAAGTAGGTGCTTTTGTAATGGCCGATATCGCGCATCCTGCCGGACTCATTGCCAAAGGTCTTTTAGCCTCGCCCTTCAATTATTGTCATTTTGTAACATCCACTACCCATAAAACACTTCGTGGACCTCGTGGTGGCATCATCCTTCTGGGAAAAGATTTCGAAAACCCATTTGGACTGAAAGATGTGAAAGGTAATATGCGCATGATGAGTAACCTGCTTGATATGGCCGTTTTTCCTGGAACGCAGGGTGGTCCTTTAGAACATGTGATCGCCGGAAAAGCAATTGCTTTTGGAGAAATTTTGAGCGATGAATTTACTCACTACGCGAGGCAGATCCAATCCAATGCGCAAGCGATGGCAGCAGCACTCGTGTCCCGAGGCTACCAGATTATCAGCGGCGGTACGGATAACCACCTAATGCTGATCGATCTCAGAAACAAAAATATCACTGGTAAGAAAGCGCAGGAAACCCTTGACAGAGCGCACATTACCCTGAATAAAAATGCAGTTCCATTTGACGATAAGAGCCCGTTTGTAACCTCAGGTATCCGTGTAGGTGTGCCTGCGATCACCACGAGGGGCATGAAAGAAAGGGAAATGGAAACGGTTGTGTCACTCATCGATAAAGTGCTGATGAATATCGACAATGAAACGGTGATTATGTCTGTGAAAGGAGAAGTAAATGATTTGATGCAACAATTCCCCCTCTATTAGCTAATAGCTAGTAGCTAATAGCTATTTTTATTGCATAAAAATATTGTATGATTCAACGTATTCAAAGTGTATGGTTGCTGCTTGCAGCGGTTGCCGGTGCACTCACGTATAAACTTCCGATCTGGACTGGCATTTTGCAGGATGGTAGCCTTAAGAACTTCGTAGGCACCGAAAACCTGCTTTATTTCGCCGCAAACATCGCTACTGTGTTGCTGGCGCTGGTGGCAATTTTTATGTTCAAAAACAGGAGCCTGCAGAAAAATCTTGCGTGGCTGGGATTTTTGCTATCGATTGTATTGATCGGTCTTGAAATCTATATCGCCAACAATTACGAGACCACATTGAATCTACAACAGAGTTCATGGAAATTTGGCGCAATCATGCCCATTTTGATGGTTGTCTTTTTCTTTCTCGCCATCCTTGGTATCCGGAAAGACGAGAAACTGATCAAAAGTCTGGAGCGTCTGCGTTGATCAAGCTTCCACCCAAACGGAAACAGATCCTGGCGCACAAACAAATTCAGCAAAACCTTCATCATTGACCACCACATGGTGGTCAATGATCGTTAAGGCATCCCTGAATGCCTTACCGACATAACGAGCCTACATTTGCATCACTTTATCTCCACAATGCTGAAAGGCGAATCTAGTGCGCTTGCTGCTCTTTATCGGTTTGGTCGGTAGCGATCGATTTATCTGGCTGCCGTTCCCAATGCATCCGAATATGCATAAAGATCATGCGTTGCAACACCATCGTTAGTTCTCGATTCTCAGGATCCGCCTTAATCGTAACAGAAGTAACAATTTCAGGGTGTTTGGGCGAATAGATAACCCCATTGTAAAGCTTTCGCTTATGATTGAACTGGAGATTTCTCACCAACAGGAATCCAACCATGCTTGAATCCTTCTCATCGCTCACAATTACGCATTCATACTGCCCTGACATTCGCTCACGAACAAGAATGGTACGCTGTGATGCCGACGATCTCCACACACCTTTAATGTCATCCTGAGCGGCGCAAGGCATCAACGCGATGACAAGAGTGACAAAACAAATTAGTTTATGCATGCTATACTTATCTGTATCTTCTGGTAATCTTAGGGCCAAGCCAAATATCCTTCATCGTCAATCCAATCACTACTTGCGTATATCGCTCCCTAAACTGGTCACCTATGAGCTTCCCTTTTACGCCGGACTCAATTGTTGCATATACTGACAGCTGCCGGCTCACATTGAGTCCGCCACCCATAGAAAATGAGTAGTCATAAAGCGGTTGGTTTTTAATGACCATGTAGCTCTTCTCATAATTTATGCCTACTCCTAAAAAGGATCTCTCGATCAGTGATTTCCTTAGATTATCCCGCCAATCCAAATAAACCTTCTTGTTTGAATATTCGAACCCTGCTGAAAAGCGAAATGCAGGTGCCGTGTATGACTGGTTGTAGTTTAGAGAAGTGCGTTGCCAATGATAGTAGTTGCCCTCAACGGTAAAATAATACTTGGAATTTTTACTCAAAGTGTATCCAACACCAACAGACGCAGGAAGCGGGAAACTGTTTTTGTCTGATACTTCTTTCTTCAAAAGAGCAGTATCCTCAAAATACTCAATGTAATTCTCACCAGATAGTGCAGAACCGATTGACGCAACCAGTCCTAAACTATGTTGCCACTTTTTTGTTTCTAAAGAATAATATTGAAGTCCCACAGATCCTGATACCCCGTAATACAGTTGTGAAGTGGTTTTGGTCACACTAATTGGTAATTGCTGACTTAGGTACCTGGTATCCTCTAGAAGAGATCCGAACATATAAGATACCGTTGCCCCGGCAGAAAATCTCTTTCCAAGGACCCTCGCATAAGACCCATACACCTGATTGACTCCACCACTACCCTGAACCAGTTTGTTATAACCAGTTGTATTATCGGAAAGCGTCTTGTCGGTGATATATAAATAATTTGATGAACTGAAAGGCTTCAATCCAAATGAAAAAGCTGAAGACTCATTTACTTTAAAAGCCAGTGAAATTCTTTTCACTGTAAAATCCTGCGTGGGCCATGAAGCAGTATCTACACCTGCTTGTCTGAACGTGCTGGACCTTCCT
>REAQ01000366.1 GCA_004294195.1 Sphingobacteriales bacterium
GCCCCGGATGTTCGGGCCAATCTAGTGGATCTATTATCACCAATGCGGCAGGAGGAGTACCACCAACAGAAGACCTTCGCACAGGAGATGGAACAAATTTCAAAAACACGTATCGATATTCATGAATCCAACACGTAGCATCCGCTTCGGAGAGAAGAAAACCGACTATTATTTCTCAGAACGTTTTCTGAAACTTTCTTCCATAACGGACAAGAAGAACACCGTTATTGTAACGGATGAAAATGTTTTCAGTGCGCACCATAAAGCGTTCAAAGGCTGGAACGTGATCTGTCTGAAACCGGGTGAAGCATATAAAATACAGGCCACTGCTGATTCGGTTATTGAAACACTCATCGGTCTGGAAGCAGACCGGAAGACAACATTGGTTGGCGTGGGTGGTGGTGTGATCACGGACCTCACAGGTTACGTAGCGTCGGTTTACATGCGGGGCATCAATGTGGGCTTTGTGCCCACCACCATTCTTGCGATGGTAGATGCGGCCATTGGTGGGAAGAATGGGATCGATGTGGGTGAGTATAAAAACATGGTGGGTGTTATTCGGCAGCCCTCTTTTCTGTTATATGATACTAGCTTTTTATCGTCATTACCCGATGTGTTGTGGTCCGATGGGTTTGCTGAAGTGATCAAGCATGCTTGCATTCGTGATGCAGCTATGTTTAAAATACTTGAACAGGAAAATATTGCAAGCCTGCAGAAGAAGAAGAAATTACTGGCAGAGATCATCCAACGTAATGCCTTGTTGAAATCAGCCGTTGTGCAGAAAGACGAATTTGAAATGGGGGATCGTAAGTTGCTCAATTTCGGACATACACTTGGGCATGCCATCGAAACCCAATACGAGATCAGTCATGGACAAGCAGTTTCCATCGGTATGCATTATGCGTGTAAACTGAGCGAGGCCATCACCGGTTTCAGGCACACCGAAAAAGTGGCGGACCTGTTGTCACAATATGGCCTCCCCATTGATGCAAATTTCAAACTGGAGAAAGTGGTGAACATCATGAAGATGGACAAGAAGCGTGTGCGATCATCGATCCATTACGTATTGTTGAAGGCGATTGGAAAAGGTGTGTTGCAGGAATTGGAATTTAAGCAGTTGGAGAAACTGTTGCAAAACTTGATAAAAGTATGATCGTAAAGATACAACCCGGTGCCGTTAAAGGCAGTATTGAGGCGCCGGCATCTAAAAGCTCCATGCAGCGTGCATTGGCAGCGTACCAGCAATGACGACAGGGCTGCGCTGCAGAATATTCAAAAGCTGGGCGCAGAGGCGCGTTGGGAAGAAGGTAAACTGATCGTAAACAGCAGCGGAGTAAATCCGGTTCATGACACCATTGATTGTGGCGAGAGCGGCCTTGGTATAAGAATGTTCACGCCCATTGCGGCCGTGAGTAACCGAACACTAACGGTAACGGGTACTGGAAGTCTGACCACCAGGCCCATGGATTTTTTTGACGAGATCTTCCCCAAGCTTGGGATTCAGATCCAATCCAACAACGGAAAGCTGCCGATGGTGATCCAGGGTCCATTGACACCCGCAAATGTGGAGGTAGATGGTTCATT
>REAQ01000123.1 GCA_004294195.1 Sphingobacteriales bacterium
CTGGGAGACAGCGCCTATCCGTTGTTTTGCAAGACGGGGGCTGATGTGGACACAAAGCTTGTGCAGCTAGGAGCACAAAGGATATTGCCCTTGCAAACCTGTGATGTCGATATTGAAAAACCCGCTGCAGACTGGACCAATGCCGTACTGAATAAACTTCATCCATCTCCAGCGGCCGCCACTGCGGCAAAGCCTGGGGTGTTGCAGAAGGCATCCAGAGAAATCATTGAGGGGCGGATAAAGGTTAGCGTAAACCTGCACGACAAAGGATCTGACCAACAAACATATCACATTGAGATTGCGACGGAAGGTGCACTCGACTACGAGCCCGGAGATTCCATTGCTATCGTACCTTCTAACAAAAATGAGGTGGTTACTGGGATTCTTGCATTGGCCAAAACGCCTGCAGATCAGTATGTCAAGACGGCGAAGTTTGAGGGACAACTGGAAGATCTGCTTACACACAAACTGAATATTTGCTACTTGTTAGGTTCTTCTATTAAAAAATATGGGGAGATCACAGGGCAGCAACTGCCCGATACTAGAATGGATCTCATTGACCTGCTGCGTAAATATCCTGTTGGCTCTGCGGAGCAGTTCATAAAGTTTGCAGAGACCCTGCATCCCATAGCACCTCGTCTGTATTCAATTGCCTCTACGGCATCTGTGACACCAAACGAGGTACATCTTACCGTGAGTAGACGAAGATTTGTGAAAGAGGATGAACAGCATTTCGGATTGTGCAGCAGTTTCTTGGGCGACCTTCCTCTTGGGTCTGTCATTCATTTTTATATCCATCGGAACAAACATTTTCGTCTTCCAGCGTCAGACAAAGATATCATCATGGTTGGCCCGGGCACAGGTATAGCTTCTTTCCGTGCATTTCTTGCAGAAAGGGACCACCAGGCCGCGCCGGGGAAGAACTGGTTGTTCTTTGGGGAGAAAGACTTTGTGCGTGATTTTCTCTACCAGAATGAGGTGCAACAGTATGTGCAAACCGGCGTGCTGCACAAAGTGAACCTCGCGTTTGAACGAAATCATCCAAAGACTTCAAGGGTGGAAGATGATTTGCGGGCGCAGGGTCCGGAAGTATTTCAATGGCTGGATAAAGGCGCTTATTTCTATTTATCGGGATTGAAAGAGCCATTGAATGCACAGGTTGATCAGGCCTTACAAGAGATCGTACAGCACTATGGACAAAAGACGGCTGAAGAAGCCAAAGCGTATATCGAGACCCTGAAGAAAGAGAATCGTTACCATAAAGATGTGTATTAAACAATGAGTATACAAAAACCATTGACTGTTGTTGAGCGGATCAAAACCGCAAGCCGTGGCTTAAGAGGTACGTTGTCAGAAAGTTTATCGGATGAGTTGACTGGTGCCATTCGTGAAGACGATCAAACCCTTATCAAGTTTCATGGCATGTACCAACAGGACGATCGGGACAGGCGTGAAGAGCGCACGGCAAAGAAGCTGGAGTGGCTGTATTCTTTTATGATCCGTTTGCGGTTGCCCGGCGGATATATGACTGCAGAACAGTGGAAGGCCCTTCATCATATTACTGGTGAGCATACAACCGGTGTGATCAAGATTACTACGCGGCAAACGGTGCAGTTGCACGGGATACTAAAATCCTATCTTCGGCCCACCATTTCAGCATTCGATACTGTTGCGTTGGATTCAATTGCGGCCTGCGGTGATGTGAACAGGAACGTGACCTGTAGTGCCCATACGTCACAGTCGAAAGTGCATGCAGAGGTCTTTGCATACGCAGATAAGATCAGCATGATGGCCCTGCCAAAGACGAGAGCTTACTACGAGATTTGGTTGAATGATGAGGCTCTACTGGAGAAGGCTGTAGAAGAAGATCCTTTATACCAGGACCGATATCTTCCGCGCAAATTCAAGATAGGTATAGCTATTCCTCCAGACAATGATGTGGATGTGATGAGCAATGACATCGGGTTGATTGCAATTGTGGAGAATGATCATTTGCTCGGATTCAATATTGCAGTGGGGGGTGGCTTGGGTACAACCCATGGTAATACTTCCACATATCCGAGGCTTGCCACGGTCATCGGATTTGTGTCTGGTGAGGAGAGAATATTGAAAGCTGTTTACGAAGTGATCACGATTCAGCGCGACTATGGAGACCGTACGGATAGGAGAATGTCCAGGTTAAAATACACGTTGGACAGGATGGGTATCGATGTCTTTAAGAAAGAATTGGAGCACCGGATTGGTTTCAAGCTTGAGAAGGAAAAGCCTTTTGCTTTTAGCCAGCGCAAGGATCATTTTGGCTGGCAGCGCAATCATGAAGGACTGTGGTATTATACTGCTTTTGTGGAAACAGGTAGAGTGACGGATGATAGCAAAATGAAGTTGAAGACGGCCTTGTATGAGATTGCCGAATCTGGTAAGGCCGCGTTTCGGTTTACCTGCAACCAGAACATTGTGGTGGCTGATGTGGCAGATGCAGACAAGGCTTTTGTGGATGAGATCCTGCAACGGTATGGTGTGATCTCCTTCACAGAAAGTTCTGGAGCAATGCGTAGGTCTGCCATTGCCTGCGTAGCCTTCAATACCTGTCCTCTGGCCTTAGCAGAAGCGCAACGGTATCTGCCCTCCCTTATCGGTAAGATAGAGCCATTGTTGGCAAAACATGGATTGGACAAAGATGACATCAGTATCAGAATGACCGGTTGCCCCAATGGCTGTGGCCGTCCAACAATGGCTGAGATTGGCTTGATCGGTACGGCCTACGGTAAATACAATTTGCACCTTGGGGGTGATAGGCTCGGGCTAAGGTTAAATCAACAATACAAATCAGATCTTGATGAAGCAGCCATTCTGGAAATCCTCGATCATGCTTTAGACGCTTATGTGAAAGAAAGAGTTGACGATGAAAGTTTTGGAGACTATATTTATAGGAGGGGGCTTTCATGACAGGGCAGGGCGTACATTCAAATGTAAAGAACAATTTATACCCGGTTTTTTTAAAACTGGAAGAGATGGATCTGCTGCTTGTGGGTGGGGGAGCAGTGGCCCTGGAGAAACTGAACTCACTGCTCAGTAATAGTCCGCAGACCAGGATCACTCTTGTAGCAAAACTGCTTCGGGATGATGTAAAAATTTTTGCTTCGCAGTATCCATTTGTGAAAATGCATGAGCGTTTGTTTGAGGAACAGGATTTGGATGGCAAAGATATCGTTATTTCGGCTACTGGTGACCGTGAGTTTAGTGTTGCACTAAGGACTTTGTGCCATGAGCGGGGTATTTTGGTCAATGTTGCAGATACGCCTGACCTTTGTGATTTTTACCTGGGAAGTATTGTTCAGAAAGGCAATCTGAAACTAGCCATATCCACCAATGGGAAATCGCCCACGCTGGCGAAACGCCTCAAAGAAGTACTGAACCAGCATATTCCGGCTGAATTGGATGAAAGCCTGGAACAGTTGCAGGTATTGCGCAGCCGGATGAATGGGGATTTTGCAGACAAGGTGAAGAAGATGAATGAACTCACCCGGGTTTTGGTAGAGGAGGGGGAGCAGAAGAAAGATGAGCGGTGGAAGAAGATCGCTTCAAGGTCACTGCTGGTATTTGCTATCATGCTCATCGGTCATTTTATCCTGTCCTATATCCCGATGAAAGACCTGGCTATTTCAACGGTAGATTGGTATAAAACCCTTGACCCTAATTTTCACTGGATGGTGCTGGCAGGGTTTCTCGCGCAGTTGGTTGACGGGGCTTTAGGAATGGGCTACGGTGTTACCAGCGCTACCATACTGCTGTCCGTGGGCGTAAACCTTGCCTCCATCAGCGGAAGCATTCATACTGCCGAAATGTTTGCAAGTGGGGCCTCAGGATATAGTCATTATAAGTTTGGCAATGTCAACAAGAAGATGTTCAAGGCATTGTTGATTCCCGGCATAATTGGCGCCATTCTAGGTGCGGTATTGCTTACAACACTTGGTGAAAAGCACTCGAATTGGCTACGGCCTATCATGGCTTGTTACACTATGTTTCTTGGGGTTAGAATTTTTCTTAATGCCTTTCGAAAACCAAAGCCGCAACAAAAATTCAAGCGTTACGGTCTGTTGGCGGGAGCGGGTGGTTTTCTGGATTCTTTTGGAGGGGGCGGATGGGGCCCTATTGTAACAACAACCCTGATTACCAGGGGACGAACGCCAAAATATGTGATTGGATCGGTGAGTCTCACAGAGTTCTTTGTGACACTGGCCAGCGCGTTTACTTTTTTCACGCTCTTGGGGGTATCACACTGGCAAACCATTATCGCACTTATCATCGGTGGACTTCTTGCGGCACCGATCGCCGCAAAGTTAGCGGGCAAACTTCCGAAGAAAACCTCCTATATTCTTTTGGGCGTACTTGTCATGATTTGGAGCATCAGGATTTTAGTGAAAGTATTCTGAGTGAAAAGGCCGATGTACATTTGCTTTCAATTTAAATCATGGCCCATGAGGGTAATCCTAATCGTTTTATTATTCTGCTTCTTTACGTCCGGTAGATTGCTTGCACAGGCTCAGAAACAAACCGAGCAAGTGGAACAGATCTGGATCGGTTATTTTAACCAGACCCGTTTTTCCAAACGATGGGGAGCATGGTTAGATGTACAACTTCGCACCAAGGATCATTTTACGGACAGCCTTTCACAGTTTCTGTTCAGGCCGGGGGTTACTTACTATATTGACGACAAAACCAAGCTGACCCTGGGATACGCATTCATCAATCATTTTCCGGCGGATAATCATCCGGAAATCTCGCAACCGGAACATCGGATTTGGCAGCAGGTGCAATGGCACACGAACTATAAAAAGCTTCGCACCATGCAATGGTTCCGCCTGGAAGA
>REAQ01000124.1 GCA_004294195.1 Sphingobacteriales bacterium
AGTACCCCCATTATCAATATTCCTCAAGCTGCTATCCTGGGCATGCATAAAATCCAGGAGCGTCCCGTGGTGCTCAACGGACAGATCGTAGCAAGGCCGATGATGTATCTGGCACTTAGTTATGACCACCGCATCATTGACGGTCGTGAGAGCGTGAGCTTCCTGGTACGTGTAAAAGAATTGCTAGAGAATCCTGAGCTGCTCCTTTTTGGTAAGGATCCGGTGAAGACACTCCTGGAAGTCTGAGTGTGAAGGGTATCCATCTTTCATACCTGCAGAGCGCCCTGGCCATTCTTGCCCAGTATCATGGTGAACAACCTTTTCACCTGTTCCTGAAAAGCTATTTCAGGCAGTTCCCAAATTATGGATCGCGGGACCGGAAACGGATCTCGCATCTTTGTTATTGCTATTTCCGGTCGGGACTCGCGATGAAGAAATCAGATCCGGAGGAAAAACTACTAACCTCCCTGTTTCTCTGTTCCAACGTTGAAGATCCATTGCTTCACCATTTTCATCCCGACTGGACCCTGGTGATCACTCAATCTATTGAACAAAAAATCAACTTCCTACAAGAGAAACAGGTACCCATTGACGTTAGTGAAATATTCCCTTTGTCCTCACGCCTCTCTCCCTCATTGCCACATTACCGCACTTTCACATTGTCTCATTGCCACCAGCCTTCTTTGTTTGTTCGTGTAAGGCCAGGCAAGGAAGAGACCGTACGCAAGACCCTCCTTCAAAACAATATACCATTTACTGAAGAAGGATCCTGTTTTACGCTGACCAATGGCGAAGACGTCACAGGATTGCTGGTGGCGGATAGAGAGATCGTAGTGCAGGATTACAGTTCGCAACAAACTGGTCTTGTCATTCAAGCTGCGCTGGAAACCGCCGGTAAGAATGCTGCGGTATGGGATTGTTGTGCTGCAAGTGGAGGCAAATCCATGCTGGCCTTCGATCTTCAGCCAACCATCGACCTTGCGGTATCGGATATTCGAAATGCAATCCTTGACAATCTTGAGGAGCGGTTCAAACGTGCTGGAATCCGCCAATACCGGGCGTTTGAAACTGACCTGACGGTGCCGATGCGTCCGGGGAAGAAATATGATATCGTGATTGCCGATGTGCCCTGTAGTGGTTCCGGTACTTGGGGCCGTACGCCGGCAGACATGCAATTTTTTACTGAAGGAAGGCTACGCCATTATGTTGACCTGCAACGAAAGATCCTCACCAATGTACTGAGCAGTATTAAGCCCGGCGGACAGTTGCTTTATTTTACCTGTTCTGTATATGGAGATGAAAATGAGCAACAGGTACAATACATTCAGGACAATAGCTTTCTTGAATTGAAGGAAATGCGATTGCTGGAGGGGTATGAAAAAGGGGCTGACACGCTATTTGCCGCGCGTTTTATTTTACCAGCCTGATGGTGGTTGACGACTGACCATTTACAACCCTTACATTGTAACTACCGGCTGCAAGTTTACCAAGGTTATCGATCCTGATCTCATAAAATAAACCCTGTTGAACCGTTTGTTTAGTAGTGTGGTAGACCCTGCCATTCATGTCAGACAACTGCGTGATCAATTCACCAGACTCCTGTGCTTTTACCAGAATATTGGTGTAGGACACCATTGGATTCGGATATGCTTTCACCCAGTTGTTTGCAATGATGCGTTCCTGACGTTTAAGTAGCAGCATATCGTAGGCTTTCTGCATGTCAGGGATGCCATATCCCATTCGGGTATCCGGGTTGGCATACTTATGCGAACTCCGTTTTACGGCATCGAGGATTTCCATATTTGAAAATTCCGGAAACGCCTGCCACAAGCAAGCAATCAATCCGGCAATATTGGGATTTGAGAACGATGTGCCACTGCCAGAAGCAACGGATCCAGCGCTATTGATCACCCAGGTACCTACACCTACCGACGCAACATCGGGTTTCACCCGTCCGTCAGCTGATGGACCGTAGCTGGAGAATGAACCGGGAATTGAGTCTTTGTTAACGGCACCAACTGCCAGAACACTATCCCCATCTGAAGGCGCAATGATGTATTTCCATGTATCGTTACCAGAATTTCCTGCACTATTGCAAACGATCATGCCTTTTTGTGCCGCCAAATCAGCGCCTCTTGTCACCACGGTTTTGTCGCCATTCATATCAGCATAGGTGTGGCTCTGTGAAGGATCATCAAATTCATAGTATCCCAAAGAAGAGCTGATCATATCGGCACCGGCACTATCAGCCTTTTCTGCCGCAACTACCCAGTTGTGTTCTTCAATAGGGGTTTCGGAAAAAACGTCCTCTGTACGATATAAGAAATACGACGCTTTCGGTGCTGTACCCACCAGTTTGCCTGGTTCATTAGCGGCCATGATGGAAAAACAATTCATGCCATGCGGATGATCTTCATTAACCTCCGCGTTGTTTGCTACAAAATCCCAGGTGCCCAGGATCTGGTTATTCAGTCGAACACTATCAAAGGCTTTAATGGTTTTATAATTAAAGAATCCCCCATCCAACACCGCAATGGTGATACCCTTGCCGGTAAATCCTTTATTGTGGAGGTACTCACCGTTATGAATATGTACCTGGTTGAAACTTTGTCCGTAGTTGAATACATTCTCAACAACCTTTGCGGTGTTGTTCACCAGCTGTGTTGTCACTTGTTCCATCGTCTTGTTGCTCACCTGATCCGCTATCACCAAGGCTTTCCTCGCATTCAATGCGCCCGCATTCTTCACAAATGAAAACCCGCTGATCTTTCTAAGCGCTGCGGTGTCTGTTGTGTAGATCATTACTTGATTGAGCCATTTGGATGCACTGATGATGGTAACATTACCGGCATTACGAAGACTGTCTACATATGCCTGATGTACGGGTAAATCAGAACCGTCAATGGGAATGCCATATCTCACCCTGCGCGCGATGGCTTTAGAAGAAAGGAATGAAGAGGGTTGCTTGACCGAGAAGCTGCTATTGGCTTTATCCGTCAGCACAATAAGGTAGCGATTATCCTGTGCCGCTATTTCGCCACACATCAGCAGGAATATAATGATTGAAACCCAATTTTTCATCGAACAGGATATGGTTATCGGACTTAATTGTGATCAAGGATCGTCAGCTTCACGCCATAGCTGTTGGGCTCAAAAGCGTTGATGGGCGCTTTCTGCCAAAGCTCGTGGAGAAACTCTTTGTATACGAGACCCAGCCCCTTTGCATACACTTCTTTAGAATATCTGATCTCGTAACGAGCGTTCTTGTTATTTGGATCTCCATCCACATCATCCACCTGATTCACGGTAACAGTTTCGTCGAAAGTCTTGCCGTTGATGGTGAATGGTTGTCCCACCTCCTCGTAAAAATATTCCCATCCTTCAAAGAAGGAAAGGAAATCATCTCGGGAATCGATGTAAGAATTTCCCTGCCAGGCCGTAAACTCTTTAACTGGATTGATCAATTTGATGAAGCGGAGATTATTCTCTGTAAACTCAGTGGTTCTTGCTGTTTGCGTGACCAGGAAAGTTGCATTATCAAACCAAACCGTTGGATCATTTTTATCCTGCATCATCCTTCGGATACGATAGACGTCCTGACCAAGATTGTCTTTGAATGTGGCGTCAACGATGTCTTTGACCACATACGTGCGAACCTCCTTGATGGTGTTGAGGTTTACAAAAACAGTTGAGTCGAGCCGATACGTGATGTATTTCCCGATCACCTGTGGATAGTATTCCGCCATAGCAATGGTGGAAGGCGTTCCTGCGTCTTCTTTTTTACAGGAAAACAGCAGAAGGGAAATCGATAGGCAGGTAAGCAGATTTTTCATCAGTGTATTGAACGAATGATTAACGTATTTATTGTGGTGATAAGCATTGATAACTAGCATTTTAATCGCTAATTGCTAATGGCTAATCGCTAGTGGCTAAACCCTGCCCCTACACACTCACCCTAAATGCTCACCCTACCTTCTCATGATAATACCGCCCCCGAGCACATCCTCGCCTTCATAAAAAACAGCACTTTGCCCCGGGGCCACGCCTTTCGCATCTTCATAGAAACGCACAACCATCTCATTGTTAACGGGATGGAGGGTGGCCAGGGAGCCCTTGTCTTTATACCGGATCTTCACATTAGCTTCCATGCCATCGGAGATCTGGTCGTATTTGATCAGGTTGAGCTTGCCAACTGCCATTTCCATGCGGTTCAGATCTTCCTCGTCACCCAACACCACGGTGTTGGTCTCCGGGATGATCTCCGTAACGAAGGCCGGTTTCCCTAATGCAATATCGAGACCTTTTCTTTGTCCGATGGTATAAAAAGGATAGCCTTTGTGTTTACCTAAGATCTTCCCTGTTTTATCTACAAATACGCCGCCGTCCAGTTTTTCTTCCAATCCTTCCACACGGCGTTTCAGAAAGCCACGGTAATCGTTATCGGGTACAAAACAGATCTCATAGCTTTCCGCTTTCTTCGCGAGTTCCGGATAGCCCATGTCATGCGCCATCTGGCGGATTTCCGTCTTGCGATAGCCTCCAAGCGGCAGTAAAGTCCTGCTCAGCAGGTCCTGCTGCAGACCCCAGAGCACATAGCTCTGGTCTTTGGTATCATCAAGCCCCTTACTCACTACAAAGCGATCCTCATGTAGCCGAATTTTGGCATAGTGACCTGTAGCGATGAAATCGCACTCCAAAGCATTGGCCCTTTTCAGCAGTGCTCTCCACTTGATATGAGTATTGCACATCACACAAGGGTTGGGTGTGCGGCCCGCTAAATATTCTTCAACGAAATTATCGATCACAAAATCCCCGAACTCATCCCTGATGTCCAGGATGAAGTGCGGAAAACCGTGGTGTACAGCGGCC
>REAQ01000367.1 GCA_004294195.1 Sphingobacteriales bacterium
TGAGGCGCAAAAAAAAGGGTGGTTCCTCAGTGTGTATCACCGCATGCTGGAAATGGAAATTGACATGCCCGGCATTGACCTGATGAAACATTTTAGGTTTGCACAGGTAAAAGCCGATACTCAATTTAAACAACTGCAAACAGAAGGCAACTGGCAGGTTTATTCTTTGGCGGTGAAATTTGGAAAGGAAAAAATTCCTTTATCGTATTTGCAAAAAAGTTTACTGAATAGCCAAAAAGCAGTGATGCTTAAAGATGGCAGCCTGGGTGTGCTGGGTGATGAATGGCTGCAGCAATACGGCATGTTATTGCGCCATGGAAAAATACGCAGTGAAGAACTGCTGGTGCCTAAATGGATTTTGATGAGTGAGGAAATGGATGCGGCACCATCAAACCAAACCATTACATCATCATCTATTAACCAAACATGGTTTAGCAAATGGAAACAGTGGGAAAAACAAAACGAAACACTATACAGTTTACCAGACGGCCTCACGATAAAAGCCCTGCGCCCCTACCAGCAAAAAGGTTACGAGTGGCTGCGCCTGCTGAGCGAAATTGGCGGCAGTGGTTGTTTGGCAGATGACATGGGGCTTGGCAAAACATTGCAGGCCATTGCTTTTTTATTATACAAAATTGAAACGGATGCCACAGCCAAACATTTAGTGGTGGCACCAGCCAGCTTATTATACAACTGGCAGGAAGAATTGAAAAAATTTGCACCAGAGGTAAACACACTGGTTTTTCATGGTGCTGGCCGGCAGGATGAAGACATTGAAAAACCCGAACACCAAATCATCATTACCAGCTATGGCACACTGCGGCAGGATGTGGCGCTGCTGCAAACAATTACCTGGAACACCGCCATTATCGACGAAAGCCATAACATAAAAAACCCCGCCGCATTAATAACAAAAGCAGTGTGGCAACTTACCGCACAAACACGTATTGCTTTAAGCGGCACTCCGGTTATGAACGGCACCGAAGACCTGTTTAGCCAAATGCATTTTTTACTGCCGGGCCTGCTGGGCAGCAACGAATTTTTTAAACGGGAATATGCTTTACCCATTAAGCTGAAGAACGATGCAGAAAAAGCCGCTGCTTTGCAAAAGCTGATAAAACCTTTTGTGCTGCGCCGCACTAAAGAACAGGCGGCACCAGATTTACCGGAAAAAACAGAATCTGTTATTTGGTGTGAGATGGATACCAGCCAGCGCATGGCTTACGAAAG
>REAQ01000125.1 GCA_004294195.1 Sphingobacteriales bacterium
ACTGCCACATTAAGCATATGCGCTTACCGGCTCACAAGTACACACCAGATTCCGGTCTCCATGTGTATTGTTTACCCTTGCTACGGATGGCCAGAATTTATTCAGTTTCACATATTCCAACGGGAAGGCTGCTTCCTGCCTTGAATACGACTTCGTCCATTCATTGGCTGTTATGACAAACTGTGTATGCGGCGCATTTTTCAATGCATTGTCTTTTCGGTCTGCCCTTCCTTCTTCAATAGCCCGAATCTCCTGCCTGATGGCGATCATGGCATCACAGAACCTGTCGAGCTCCGCCTTGTCTTCACTTTCTGTAGGCTCAATCATGATGGTGCCCGGAACCGGAAAGCTCATAGTAGGCGCGTGGAACCCATAATCAATCAACCTTTTCGCTACATCTTCTGCTTCCACATCGGCACTCTTTTTAAATGGCCTCAGGTCCACAATGAATTCGTGTGCACAAGTGCCGTTGGTGCCGAGGTAAAGAATATCAAATTCATGCTGCAGTCTTGCGCGCATATAGTTGGCATTGAGGATGGCAAACTCTGTTGATTTGCGCATGCCATCGTTCCCTAACATGCATATATAACCGTAGCTGATCAACAGAATGGATGCGCTGCCAAATGGAGTCGCACTTACTGCATGCTGTTTATGGTTTCCGCCAAAAACATGACCCGGAAGGAAAGGCGCGAGGTGCGATTTCACACAGATGGGGCCCATGCCAGGGCCGCCGCCGCCGTGGGGGATCGCAAATGTTTTATGCAGGTTGAGGTGGCACACATCGGCACCGATCAAACCTGGTGCAGTGAGGCCAACCTGCGCGTTCATATTTGCACCGTCCATATAAACCTGGCCACCATGTTGATGGATGATATCGGTAATGTCTTTCACCGTTTCTTCATATACCCCGTAGGTTGAAGGATAGGTGATCATGATACCGGCAAGTTCATTGCTGTGCAGAGTTGCTTTTTCCTTCAGGTCATCCACATCAATGTATCCATTCTCCAAGGCTTTCACCACAACTACTTTCATGCCTGCCATCACTGCAGAGGCAGGATTGGTTCCGTGTGCAGAGATCGGGATGAGCATCACATTGCGATGATGATCCCCGCGGGAGATATGATAATCGCGGATGGTGAGGAGTCCGGCATACTCGCCCTGTGCGCCGGAGTTCGGCTGCAGGCTGCAGGCGTCAAAGGCCGTTACTTCGCAGAGATATGCGGAGAGTTTTTCAACCACATATGCATAGCCCTGGGTCTGGTCCATCGGTGCAAAGGGATGCAGCTTGGACCAATGGCTCCAGCTGAGGGGCATCATTTCTGTAGCCGCATTCAGTTTCATGGTGCAGGAACCAAGGGATATCATCGACGTATTCAACGAGAGATCTTTGTTCTCCAGCATTTTGATGTAACGCATCATCTGGCTCTCACTGCGGTGACTGTTGAAGACCGGGTGCGTAAGGAAAGGAGAGGTGCGCATCAAAGCGGTAGGGATATGATCCAGGGTAGCGTCATCATTGATGGTGAAGCTCACCGGATCGGTATCGTTCTCAAAACAATTGATCAGGTCATAGAGATCATCCAGTGAAGTGGTTTCATCCAGCGAAATGCCGATGAGCTGCTCATTGATCACACGCAGGTTGATCTGTTGTGCATATGCCTTTTCGTGGATGGGTTTTGCATCCGCTACTTTCACCGTGATGGTGTCAAAGAAATTGTTAGACACCAGTTCAAAGCCACGACGTTGAATGCCTTCCGCAACGGTTTGCGTGAGCAGGGCCACTTTCTTCGCAATATTTTTCAGTCCCTCCGGTCCATGATACACTGCGTACATGGCAGCCATATTGGCCAGCAATGCCTGCGCGGTGCAGATGTTAGAGGTTGCTTTTTCGCGTTTGATGTGCTGCTCACGGGTTTGGAGCGCCATGCGTAGCGCGCGGTTGCCTTGCGCATCGATGCTCACGCCGATGATCCGACCGGGTATCGCCCGTTTGAATTCATCCCTGGTGGCAAAGAAAGCCGCATGCGGTCCGCCATATCCTAGAGGAACACCGAAACGCTGTGCAGAGCCACAGGCTACGTCGGCACCTAAGTCGCCGGGGGAAGTCAGAAGGGTGAGTGCTAAGAGATCTGTAGCCATTGCTACAAACGCGCCTACGCTGTGGACTTTGTCAATGAATCCCCGATAATCTTCAATAGAGCCTTTGTCATTGGGGTATTGAACAATGGCACCAAAATAGGTCTCGTCAATCACTGCCTTCGCATAATCTCCCTTTACAATCTCAATTCCTACCGGAACGGCACGGGTGATGAGTACGTCAAGGGTTTGCGGGAAAATATGTTCGTCAACAAAGAATTTTGGTCTTTCGATGTGGTCCAGTTTGTTCAAGTGTGCGAAGAACATGGTCATCGCTTCAGCGGCAGCCGTGGCTTCGTCTAACAACGATGCGTTAGCAATGGGAAGACCGGTGAGGTCAGTTACCATGGTCTGGTAGTTCAGAAGGCTTTCTAAACGTCCCTGGGCAATTTCTGCCTGGTAGGGGGTGTACTGTGTGTACCAACCCGGATTTTCAAAAATATTCCGCAGGATCACACTGGGTGTAATGGTATCATAGTAGCCCTGACCGATATATGTCTTAAAGTTCTTGTTGAGCAAGCTGATCTCTTTGATGTGCTTCAGGTATTCAAACTCGCTCATCCCGGCAGGTGTGCGGAGGGAATGCGCCATGCGGATTGCACCCGGTACTGTTTTATCGATGAGCTCGTCAACGCTCTTCTCACCAATGGAGGCAAGCATGGCCGTGGTTTCATGCTCATTTGGCCCAATATGTCTCGTCTTGAATTCGTGCTGTTCCAGATCAAAAATGTTCATATCGCTTAAGGTCGTTTAGAAATGCGCTGCAAAGTTACGGGTTTCGTACGGCAAAGTGCTACCGTTACAGGCTGTGCGGCAGTACGGCGAATAACTTGTGAATATGTTCAACAAAGCCCAAATTTTCTTCAATAACCGCTAACAAATAACCTGTTCAACTAAATAACCTCATCGGCCCTACCTTTGTTGAATGGACCTGCTCCAGAATTGGGAAAAAAAGTCGAAAGATCGCCAGAAAGATTACAAGCGCTTCCTGCAGCGGGTGCATAAGAACGATGTGCTGAAGCACCAGCAGGAGATCCATGAGGAAGCTGTTGCGAAGATAGATTGTCTCAGCTGTGCCAATTGCTGCAAAAACTATTCCCCGCGCTTCAAGACGCCGGATATCAAGCGGATCAGCAAGCTACTTCGCATGAAAGAAGGGGAGTTTATTGAAACCTATCTCCGCCTTGACGAAGAAGGAGACTACGTAACAAGATCAGCTCCCTGCCCGTTCCTGGGTTCAGATAATGCCTGTTCCGTTTATGAAGACCGGCCATCAGACTGTGCGCGTTTTCCGTATACCGATGAAGATGTGATTGTACGGCGGCAACCGCTTACGCTGAAAAATTCTACGTTTTGTCCGATTACGTATTATGTGATTGAGAAACTGATGCAGAAGATTCCCTGATTGGTAATCAATCATACAGTCATACATTCATTCAGGAATTCAGAAGTTGGTATCCTGTTAACCGGGGATCCAGATGTCCCCGAGTGTATCCCGGAATAACTTATTGAGATGGTCATTGCTCAACCGTTCGGATTTGTGTAAGGTTTTTACGAGATCCTGGTGGAAGGCTATTCTTTCTTCAAGAAATTGATTGAGCTGATGTATGCGCGGCCCTTCACCCAATTCCTCGCCGGATGTTTTTTGTGTAAGTAGGCTGTTGATGATCTCCAGAATCTGCGGATCTTTTACTTGTGATTCAACAAGTGTACTGAATGCCATCGGGGCCATCGTATTGGTACGATGTATCCAGTCGCAGGCAAGGATAGGACGCAGTACATAGAAGTATTTCTTTGTACGTACCATGTCTTTCTGGAGATAGTCGCGATAGTTGCCTTCAGCCATGTGTAGGTAATGGTGCAGGCAAGAGATGGGATTAAAATACGATGACATCAATTCCCGGAGGCGTGTTGCTGTAGCGCCTTGTTCCATATACACCAAGGGACTGTTGAGCCATTCAAGGAGTGGTGGATTCGACTTATGAAAAAGTTTCAAAGCTTTTTTCAATTCCCATCCTGCGAGGTCTATATCATTGGGCAGGATTTTTTCGTAATTGTCTTTAGGTTCATCGATCCTCAGGTACCAATCCAGTTTGTGGATATAGAGGAAACGAACATCCCAATCACTATTGATTGAAGCAAATCCCCAGGCTCTGCTGCCGCTTTCTACAGCATACAATATTTTGATGTCGAGATCATTCTCGAGTGCTGCCAGTTCTTTTTGTATTTCCTGAACCATGGTTGGTGTTTTGTTTTTTCCACCAGCTTTCCAGGGTGCCAGCTCCTGAATGCCTGTATTACTGTATTTCTGTATGTTTGTATTCCATCTGTTCTTCTTCTCGCATCTGTTCCGATGTTTTCCTGCTGCCATCATGGCTCCATCCGGGCGGACCGAAGAGATAGCCCATGCGTTCCTGGATGGTGAGCCCTTTTTGCGAAACGTCTTTCACAATGGAGATCCATTCATGCGAAACAATATGCACGGGACTTTCAGATTCGAGGGGTTTGGTGAGGCCGTAACGGATCGGCTGGTATTGTTCCCGGGGCAGTTCTTCCTGGAAGGTGCCGAACATCTTATCCCAGAGGATCAGGAACATACCCATATTTTTATCGAGATACAGTGCATTTGACGCGTGATGTACGCGATGGTGTGAAGGTGTTACCAGGATGTATTCCAGGAATCCGAGTTTGTTGATGTATTCTG
>REAQ01000126.1 GCA_004294195.1 Sphingobacteriales bacterium
TGTCTCTTGGCATGGGTTTAACCCATGGCGGCGGAGAGATCAAGCTCAGTAGCCTCAGCACTGGTGTTAAAGACACCCGGCAGGTTTTCGTTGGCCTGGAGAATAAATTTCTCGTAGAAGACAGTGGAGCGGTAGAATTGATCAACCATGGTTTTGCGAAACTGGAAGGGAACACCCTTAACATCAAGCCTTCCAATACTGGTCCTTTTACACTTCGTTTCATAAAGAACCAGGATACAACCGATGTAGAATTTCAGTCCAGGATACTCTCCCTCGCCACAGCCCGTCCAACAGCTGCACAGCACAAATTCATCAGCAAGGCGGCACTGGCGCAAGACTCCACTGTAACGATGGAAGTTTCAGGTGATGACGACTTCTATAAAGGATTCAAACTGGCACATTTTGTTGGCAGCATCAATAACAACCGCTTCTCCTGTGATACCCGTTTCTGCTCAGAATTGATGGAAGCCGTTCGCCAGTCGGCCGAAGGCGATCTCCTGAAGATCACATCCTTTGAGCTGGTTCATGAAGAGACCGGCAGGAAGATGAAGTTCCTGTGCAATACGCCGTTTGTGATCACACCATAGGTTTGAGGGCAAAGGGCAGAGGGCAGAGGACAGAGCGTAGCCTACAGTGCCCGGTGCCTAATGCCTTAATGCCTTATCTTTACCTTGTGTTTAGACCCTTAACCATCTGCCTGCTCCTGCTGGCACAACTGACTGCTTCCGCGCAAAAGATCAACGAAAAGTATCGCCTGCGTATAAGGCGCACCACAACCCCTGTGATCATAGATGGTGTGGGCAATGACAGTGCATGGGATCAAGCTGAAACAGCGCGGGATTTCTTCATGGTACTCCCCATGGATTCCAGTAAAGCCAATGTGAAAACAGAAGTGAAGATGTGTTATGACGATAAAAATCTTTACCTCATCGCCATTTGTCACAAACTTGTATCCGGCGTAAATATGGTTGAATCCCTGCGCAGGGATTTCAATTTCGGAAAGAATGATAACTTCCTCATCTTCATTGATCCTTTTGAAGACAAGACCAGTGGATTCTCTTTCGGCGCGAATGCTGCGGGCGCACAGTGGGACGGAATGATGTTTGAAGGTGGAAAAGTGGATCTCAACTGGGATAACAAATGGCAGTCTGAAGTAAAAACAGACAGTGTCAAATGGGTCTTTGAAGCTTCGATTCCTTTTAAAACATTACGGTATAAAAACGGATTAACGGAATGGGGCATTAACCTGAGCAGGAATGACATCAGGGTTCCGGAGAAATCAAGTTGGGCTCCTGTACCCAGACAATTTCCCACGGCTTCCCTCGCCTATACGGGTACGTTAGTATGGGATGAACCACCCCCATCGGCCGGACAGAACATCTCCATTATTCCCTATGCACTGGCAGGTACAGCCAAGCAATACCAACCCAACCAACCTACCAATTGGCAGAAAGATATAGGAGGTGATATAAAGATCGGACTCACATCGGCCCTCAATCTTGACCTCACTGTTAACCCGGATTTTTCCCAGGTGGAAGTGGACCGACAGGTGACCAACCTTGATCGGTTTGAATTATTCTTTCCGGAACGCAGACAGTTCTTCCTGGAAAACGGAGACATTTTCGCCAACATCGGTTACTCCACCTTACGACCTTTTTTCTCAAGACGCATCGGGCTTGAAGTGCCGATCCTGGGTGGCTTCCGCATGAGTGGTAAACTCAATAAAGACTGGCGCATCGGCGTGATGGATATGCAAACCGCGGGATCAAAAGAAAAAGGACTTCCCACCCAAAACTTTGCGGTCATGGCCTTGCAAAGAAAAGTTTTCGCCAGGTCAAACATCGGCGTGTTTTTTATCAACAAACAGTCACCCGGATTTTTTAAAGACACCCTCCCCGGCAAACCCATCAACACGTATAACCGAAATGTGGGGCTGGAATACAACCTCGCATCGGCCAATAATAAATGGACGGGCAAGTTAATGGGCATAAAATCTTTTACACCAGGGCTGAATGGCAAAGACTGGGTAAACGCTGGTAATATTCTCTACTCCGCAAAACGCTTCAATTTTGGTTGGCAGCATGAATATGTAGGCAGTAACTACAATGCCGAAGTGGGTTATGTGCCACGCAAGGGCTACATCAAAGAGAATGCAAGCACAGGTATTTTATTCTTCCCGAAAAAAGGAAGAGTACTATCCCATGGCATACGCTTATCCAGTACTTATTTTTTCAGTGAATCGGGCAAACGATTAGACAACGAAAGTTTCATTCCGTACACCATCACCTTCCGCGACTTCTCCACGTTCACCACATGGGTGGCTACGGATTACGTTTATCTCACCCAGCCTTTTGATCCCACCAACTCCGGAAAAGACACATTGGCAAGGGGAACAAAACACAACTGGAAAGCCTTTGGAACAGAATACTTCTCCGCACCACAGAAACTTTTTACCTTCAGTTTTTCTACCCGATATGGAGGCTATTATGAGAATGGTACGCGGTTAAATCTGAGTGGTGAAATTGCTTATAGAAAACAACCGTATGCCATATTCAGTGTGGCCGTGAGCTACAACGATATCCGCATGCCGGCACCCTGGAACAACACAAAACTGTGGATCGTAAGTCCGCGCATAGACATCACCATGCGCAATAATCTTTACTTCACCACTTTTGTGCAGTACAATAGTCAGCTTAAAAACATCAATATCAATTCAAGATTGCAGTGGAGATATAAACCGGCTTCGGATATATTCCTCGTGTACACAGATAATTATCTGCCGGCACCTTTCTCAGTGAAGAACCGGGCTTTGGTGTTGAAGATCACGTATTGGCTTACTACCTAATCGCTATTAGCTATTAGCTACTAGCTAGTAGCATTCCTCCGTGAAAGTTCCTTTTTTATCAGCAGTAGCTCTCTGCTCGTTTGTCCTGCAACGGAAGAGTTTTCCTGAGCACGGCGCATGAGATAAGGAACCACATCTTTGATGGGACCAAAGGGCAGGTATTTACTAACGTGACATCCTGCTTTGGCAAGGTTAAAAGTGATGTTATCACTCATGCCATACAACTGAGAAAAATGAACATGCGGATGATTGAGTGAAAGTCCTTTCTCCTGCATCAACTGTGTGCCATACATGTTACTGTATTCATTGTGCGAAGCGATGATCACAGAAACCATATTGATGTGCTCAATGGTCAACTTCACCGCTGCATTATAATCTAGATCACAGCTCTCCTTATCTGGTTGAATGGGCGACGCGTACCCCATGGCTGTAGCACGCTCTCTCTCCTTTTCCATATACGCACCCCGCACCAATTTCACGCCAAGAATAAAGTTGCGCTTTTCCGCCGCTTCAATGGAATCATGCAGAAACGCAAGCCTGTCGTGCCGGTACAATTGCAAAGTATTATACACTACAGCCTTGTCTTTGTTGAACTGGTCCATCATCAGCATCGTCAGCACATCAACCGGATCCTGGATCCATGTTTCTTCTGCATCTATCATCACCCCTACCCCCTTTTGGCTTGCATGCGCACAGATGCGATGCATCCTGTCGTGAACCCTTTGCCATTCCTGTCTCTCTTCATCCGTCAGCGTGTCCAGCGCATGAGTATAGCGTTTCATCAGGGTTCCTTCAGTGCCATCAACAGAGTGATCGAGTTTTTCCAAAAGGCCAAACCGGCACATACCGGTCACCTTAATACTCATGAATGGAATATTGGGCTGGGTTGCCGCGTAATTGATCACTTTGATGAAGGTGTCACAGGCCTCATCAAATCCTTTCTCTCCATTATGCCCACCTTCCACACCATAATCCAGGATCACCTGTACCCCATATTCACCCAATTTCTTGGCAACGGGCGCCGTTAGTTCCAGCGACTCCCCGCCAACAAACTGGCTGAAAATAGTACCTCGGATCAGGCCCTTCACCGGCAGTCCGGATTGGATGGCCCAGGGCGTTAGTTTGGTACCCCATTTAACGAGCCAGGGATAGTGCATCACCGAAAACAAAAAATGGGCCCGCTTTAATTCACCCGTTGATTTGTAAGCAAAAGCGTTGTGGGTATTGTCGAAAGAGATATTAAACATGGCAGGACAAATATAATGTGGCAATTTGACAATGCGGAAATGTGGAAATGTAGGAAGGCGCGCTATGCGTAGCGGCGCGCCGGCAGTCACTCCGGGTGTTTCTGCGCAGGCCGGCAACGCACGGCCGCGCTTCCTACATTGCCGCACTACCGCATTGCCACATTGCCTAATTGTCTATATTGCTTGATGGTTAAACGGCTGCAAAACCATCTCAGAAACCACGCCGGACCTTGGCTGCTGGCAGAGAAACCAGATAGCACGGGCCGCTTCTTCTGCCTGGATCATTTTCTCCCGCTGCACCCTCAGGTCAATGGTATCCCAGAATGGAGAGTCAACACCGCCAAGGAAAATATTGGTGATCCGGATCTCGGTTCTCTTCAGCTCTTCACGGATACTCTGCATCATGCCCACGAGACCGTACTTGGAGGCGGAATAAGCCGCTGCTCCTGCCATGGGTACTTTGCCCAGCACACCCGGCACATTGATGATTAGTCCCTTCCCAGAGGCTTTCATAGACGGTAGGAACGACTTCACCAGTACAAAACTGGCCTCGAGATTCACCTGAAGGCTCTGGCGGAACTCCTCGAGAGTCAGGTTGTCCATCGATTTGATGATCCCTATGCCGGCAGCATTCACGATGATATCAGGCTGCGCAACCTGCAACAATAGCTGACCTGCCATTTCCTGTATGGTTTCTGGCTTCATGGCATCCACCATAAAACACCTGGAAGAT
>REAQ01000368.1 GCA_004294195.1 Sphingobacteriales bacterium
GGCACCACCTCGCTTATCCGAACCTCTGAAAGTAGAAGCTGAAGCCCAAGCTGTACCCACCAATTCCGAAACAGAAAGACCTGAAGCCAAGATTTTAGCTTTGATTGTAGCTATATCTTCGGCGGTAGGCAAGGCGTGTGTAGGTGCTGGTATAGGGTCTTGCCAAATCAATACTTCTTTTGGCACTTCTGCCCCCAAGTATCGGGCAATAGGTCCCATATCGCGGTGGGTAAGTTTGAACCAAGCACGCGCAAAAGCATCTGCAAATTCGGCTGGATTTTCTAAGAAACGTCTTGAAACTTTTTCGTAGGCAGGGTCGAATCTGAGCGCAAGGTCAGAAGTAAGCATCATGGGTGCGTGTTTTTTACTGGCATCATGGGCATCAGGTACAGTACCTACTCCCCCATTGTTTTTGGGTTTCCATTGAGAAGCACCTGCGGGGCTTTTGGTCAGTTCCCACTCAAAACCAAATAGATTTGTGAAATAATCATGACTCCATTGGGTCGGTGTAGTAGTCCATGCACCTTCCAGTCCACTTGTGATAGTATCTGCGCCATGTCCTTTGCCGAATGTATTTTTCCAGCCCATGCTTTGTTCCTCAATGCTTGCACCTGCGGGTTCAGCACCTACATATTTGCTGGGGTCAGCCGCGCCATGTGTTTTGCCAAAAGTGTGTCCACCTGCTATGAGGGCTACTGTTTCTTCGTCATTCATAGCCATACGCCCGAATGTTTCACGAATGTCGTGTGCTGAAGCAAGTGGGTCTGAATTGCCGTTGGGTCCTTGTGGATTGACATAAATAAGCCCCATTTGTACTGCCGCAAGCGGGTTTTCCAGTTCGCGTTTGCCTGTATAGCGGGCATCAGCGAGCCATTCAGATTCTGAACCCCAATAAATATCTTGTTCAGGCTCCCAAACGTCTTCACGCCCACCTGCAAATCCAAATGTTTTGAATCCCATAGATTCAAGGGCGCAATTTCCTGCCAAAATCATCAAATCTGCCCAAGAGATATTTTTTCCGTATTTTTGTTTGATAGGCCAGAGCAAAAGGCGTGCTTTGTCAAGGTTGGCATTGTCAGGCCAGCTATTCAAAGGAGCGAAACGCTGTGTTCCGTTGCCTGCCCCTCCCCTGCCATCAGAAATACGATAAGTACCTGCGCTGTGCCACGCCATACGGATAAAGAAAGGTCCGTAGTGTCCATAGTCAGCATCCCACCAAC
>REAQ01000127.1 GCA_004294195.1 Sphingobacteriales bacterium
GAAGTGACCTGCGCCCAGCAGGACGGTGAGGTCTATAATAGATGCACCGTTTCTTCTTCTTCCACTACTACCAGTTTAGGCACAGTTATGCACACAACACATAGGCCAGTACCAGAAACACATAGGCAGGCCGGCTCAATTTCCGTGCAAAATAGATCAATAGAAAAATCTGTTAAACTTCTGATCTGGGATTCAAAATGAACCTCCGTGACTCACCATGATTGAACGAAAAACATTTACATTCTCGAAAACCATGGTCAACACATTCTGGGCAGCATGTTGAAGTATTGTCGACATGGTAATTCCAAGTCCGAATCCTATGAAAAATAATGTTTGAGGAGACAGAAATGGTCATGCTAATTTTGGTTAGGAGCATTTATTTTGTTTATGATTTCCTCCCTGATTTTTTCCTCCAAAGTTTGAATTGTTGCTGGCGAGCAATGCTTGATTTGTGCTGCCACAGCAGTAACCATCCTCTTCCTTTCACCCGCTAAAGCCGTGTCGTTTAGGGAGATTTCTTTGGTTTTCAACGATTGCAGTGTTGATTCGTCATCCTCTGTCCATGGTATCGCTGCTGCTGGTTCCGGCAACTGATTCCACTGCTCAATTTGTTGCGCCTTTGTTCCTTTTACTGGCTTGCCTTGTAACTTCCAAAGTAACAACGGCTTCAGTTGAGCTATCGTGAGCCGCGATACCCCATTCTGTTGTACGTTGTGGGCCTCCATGGCCTCACGTGCGTTTTGTTCCAACAACAGAAAGTTTGTTCTTGTTGTTTTTTCCGTCGTCATTGCCGTCACTTTCTTCGCGTGCTCCCCGATTGCCTTGGAAATAAAGAAATCGTCCGAATTAATGGCAGTGCCACCTGTGGCAAAAAAGATCTCCTGCAGTTTTTGCAGCTAGGATAGCCTCCTGCCGTTCTCTTGTATGCGGAACTGTCACCGCTGGTTCGGATGCTGCTGTTATCACGGGTGCTTTCGCCCGTAGCATGTCGCCATCAAATCCAACTGATGACAATAAATCACAACAGAGTGTATTGTGTGTCTCCAATTGAAGGAAAAGCGATGACATTGGATCCGCCTCCAGGTTGTACGTACCGTCCTCTTCTTCCACAATCTCATGCCGAACTTTCTTTGAGTCCAGGCATTTCCGTGTAAGCGGACAAGCACCAACTGACTCCCATGCTCTTCGATTGCTTTCGTGACCGAATGATCGGTCGAAACAGGGAATCAGTGACAAGTCATCATTGACAACACCTCCAAAAACCAATAAAGGCAGATCGGAAATTTTCAAATTCTGGCGGTTTTGTAGTCGATAGGATGAGAGGTCTGACAGGTTCTTTCGGAATCCACTCTTGAATGGACCATAACTTTGGTCGGTTTCCTGTGTGACGTGAGTGGTGTTTGGAACACCCGGACTCAAATAAAAACCTCGGAGACGAAGCGTGGTTAGCATTCCAACGTTGGTACGGCCGGGACCACTGTCCACCTTCAATAATACGCGTTTTCGCTCTTCATCCGCAGCATCCGGAAACAATGGCAAGATAGCCTTGAAAATGTACTTTTCCAGTTCAACCTCGTTCATCCCGGCTTTCTCGTTCATTCCAAACGTGCAAGGATGCGATTTCACCTCTGAATGCCCAAATTGACCCACGATATTTCGACAATGTAGGATGTGGTCGATGTCAAGCTTCTGTCTATCTGCAGATGCCTCGGATTTAAGCTGGAAATGAGGAGGAAAAGGTTCACCTGAGGCATTCGATCCACAAATAATAGTTGCGGAATAACCGCTCTTGTTTGCCATTGTTGATCTCCTGAGCGGCGGCCGATAATTTCTGGTACAAGGGACTGAACTCGGTACCGAAAATCTGAAAGTCCTGGTTGGCAGCAGAGCCTTTCACCACCAGTTTATCAAACGCATCCGCAGATCCCTCGATGGAGACCGGGGTGTTCTCCAGGAACATCACCATTCGTTTACCGGCAGCGGCATACTGCAGCACGTATATATTGGGCTCGGTATTGGCAGCACTCAAGCTAAACTTTCCGGCCTTTGCCGTAGCGGTGGCTAACGGTGCCGAAGCAGCGTCATTGGCATGCAAGGTGAGCACCGAACCTTCGGGCAGGCCCTTGATGTTCCCATTGATAGACAACTGGGCAGCACTCCATAACGGTGCCAATACTAAGATCAGGGTAAGTAATCGCATATTATTTCGCATGTCTGTCTTGTAAAACGTTAATTACGTCGTTCAAGGTATGTCCTTTACTGTTAAGCAAAATTAAATAGTGGAACAGTAAATCCGCCGCCTCATTGAGGAACAGGTCTTTATTATCGTCCTTCGACTCGATCACCAGCTCTACCGCTTCCTCCCCCACTTTCTGGGCTATTTTATTGATCCCTTTCTGAAACAATGAGCGCACATAGCTCTTTTCGTCGCTGCTCCTTTTCCGTAGGTTAATGATCTCCTCCAGATATACAAGAAAATCCTCTGAATGGTTTGTTTCCCCCCAGCAGGTATCCGCCCCAGTATGGCAGGTAGGGCCATGCGGCACCGCCTTGATGAGCAGGGTATCCTTATCGCAATCCACTGCCATTGATTTCAATTCCAGAAAATGGCCACTCTCCTCGCCCTTGGTCCATAGCCTATTCTTGCTGCGCGAGAAAAACGTCACCCGCCCCAGTTCCATGGTTTTGTCCAGCGCTTCCTGGTTCATATACCCCAGCATGAGCACCTTGTGGGTGTTGGCGTCCTGGATGACAGCTGGGATTAATCCATCAATAGATTTGGAAAAGTCTACTTTCATTGGGTAAAGGTACTTTATGAAAGGGAGAAGATAAAGGGAGAAGTACGAAGTACCCTCTAATCAGTCTTCTCGAGTAAAAACAACTGTTCAACGGTTTTCCCGAGTGCGCGGGCAAGTTTCAATGATAGTGTCACCGACGGAACATACTTGCTGATTTCAATGGAGAAAATGGTTTGGCGGGAAACACCAACCAACGCGGCCAATTCCACTTGGGTTAGCCCATTTTTGAGTCGCTCCTCCTTTAGGATATTCTTCATTGACGCAGTTTCAGATGGAGGATATAATTAAACCTTCCGATGAAAGACAACCAAAACAATCCAACGAGTGATATAAAAAACAACATCATTCCGCCTTCTCTCGGTTCTTTGTAAATGGCCATGATTACAAATCCCAGGATAACTGCCAACAGTTGCATAACAGCAGCAAATTGAAAACTTTCCAGTCGGGTCCTTTGTACCATTTCATCTTCTATCTTTTCCCTGGAAAAAGACACCATATAGATCCCGGCGAGAAACGAGAAAAAAGATATGGCTGCCACCATAATGTTGAGGTTTCTGGTCAGTAACTCATCAGTCGATAAATCAAATAACAAGACCAGCATTTTCTTAATCCAACCCATTTGCATAAGCAGCCAACCCAATAATCCTAGCGGGGCCATGATGGCGCCAATTCTTTTGAACCGATGTGGAAGTAGAAATTTCATGCGTTTTTCATTTTTATAAATGTAAAGCATACTTAACACATATCAAAGCGATGTTATTTCATCAACAACCCATGGTTTTAATACTGCAGACAACTGGGGTTTATAACATGGAATAGGCTTCTGCTTATCCGATCTTTAACAAATGGAAAAAGTGGAAGACTGGAAAGTGAAGGCCTTGGCTAACCAACAACGAAACCTGACGATCCATTTATCCGGCTTTCTGCCCCGTGAGGAAATGTATAGTCTCACGGATCAATTGCGAAGGAGTTGCCGGTCTGTTTGCGCGAATATCGCTGAAGCATACGCAAAAAGGAGATATCCAGCCCATATGGTATCAAAACTAACAGATGCGGATGGTGAGAACGCGGAAACGAGGGTTTGGCTGGAAGCAATACTGGAGTGTGGATACATCAGCACAAACGATGTTGATTCTGTGCTGAATCTAAATACACAAATCAACCGACTACTAAATTACATGATGATACACCGGGAGCGGTTTGCATTAAAAACAGATCCTAAAGGAAAGTGAGAAGATAAAGTGAGAAGTGCGAAGTCGGGTACTCTTCGCACTTCTCACTTTATCTTCTCCTTTTCTTCACACTTCTCCCTTTATCTTCTCCCTTACAACCGCATAGAGATCCCTTTCTTCGAAAGATACTCCTTCAAATCAGGCACTACGATTTCTTTAAAGTGAAACACAGAAGCGGCCAACGCCGCATCGGCATGTGCCTGTTCAAAGACATCGGCGAAGTGCTGCATGGTGCCGGCACCGCCGGAGGCGATGATGGGCACAGGCAGGGTTATGGAAAGCGTTTTCGTGATGTCCATCGCGAAGCCTTCTTTGGTGCCGTCGTTGTTCATGGAGGTGAGGAGGATCTCGCCGGCGCCGAGGTCTACGGCCTGGCGGGCCCAGTCCTCGCAAAGCACTTCTGTACGGGTTCTGCCGCCATTGAGGTAGACATACCACTGTCCATCGGCTTCTTTTTTGGTGTCGATGGCCAGCACTACGCATTGCGAGCCGAATTCGCGTGCGAGTTCGGCGATGAGTTCGGGTCGTTTGAATGCAGAGGTGTTGACGGAAATTTTATCTGCACCGTTCTGCAACAACACGCTTACGTCATCCACGCTGCTGATGCCGCCGCCAACGGTGAAGGGAATATTTATATGGTGTGCGATGCGGTTCACAAGTTCGCTGAGGGTCTTGCGTTTTTCTACGGTGGCCGTGATGTCCAGGAACACGAGTTCATCAGCGCCTTGCTGCGCGTACATCGCGCCG
>REAQ01000109.1 GCA_004294195.1 Sphingobacteriales bacterium
AAGTTTGGATTCCAGGTAAACTGCAATTTGAATAGACGTGAGGTGCAATTCCTTGACAGCTCTATCAATGTTGTAACCAGGCAGTGGGATTTTGGTGATGGAAATACATCAACAGCAGTTAACCCTACCCATACATATGCGGCTTTCGGATATTATGTAGTTACCCTGACCGTTTCTGACGGAACCTGTACCTATGTATTTAGGAGACCCGTAAAAGTGGTGAATGAAAATGCCAACTTCACTGTAACGCCAACAACGCTTTGTAGGGGTGCAAATACAACCTTCCTGGCCAACGCACTTGACTCTAACATACTTCGATATGAATGGGATTTTGGTACCGGCGTACTGATGCCAGGTAATGATACCATGGTGGTTGTATTTGATACGCCGAGGGTATACAACACTGTGCTTGTCATTACGGATATCAACGGTTGTACAGATACTGTCACAAGAGCAATAGGAGTAGGTGGCCCTCGAGCAGCCTTCAATGCCATCAACCCAACTGGTTGTGTAGGCAACACCGTCAACTTTACAGATAATTCACTTACGGATGGCGTAAATGCGATCGTGAGCAGGATGTGGAGTTTCGGTGATGGCGTAACGCAAACAATCAATACGCCACCGGTCTCACATCAATACAATACTACCGGATTCTTCAATGTAGTACTGACCGTAACCGATGCCGCAGGTTGTGTAGACAGCATGGTACAGAATAGCCTTGTGGTTACTACGCGTCCAAGGGCGAATTTCACCTCACCTGACTCCCTGAGCTGCCCGGGCCGCAATGTACAGTTCCTTACTACCTCAACTGGTGTGAATTTGGTCCACACCTGGAGTTTCGGTGATGGTCAAACAACCGTAGGCGCTCCCAACCCAAGAAATACATATGCTGCACCCGGACAGTATGATGTGCGTTTAGTTGTGCGCGACAGATATGGATGTCCTGATACCATTACGAGAACCAGGTATATTAATATCGATACCCCGTATGCGGCATTCACTGTGAGTGACAGTACTATTAACTGTCCTCCCCTGATCGCTCTGTTTCAGTTCACAGGCCGTTACAACCAGAGTATCCGTTGGGATTTCGGGGATGGTGACGCCGCTCTGAACAAAGACACTGCAACAAAATTCTATGGGATCCCAGGCACTTACCGTGCACAGCTGGTAGTAACCTCTCCCGGCGGATGTACAGATACAGCCTTTAAAAATATATCGGTCTTTGGCCCCAGTGGTGCACTGAATTATGTGCCAGCCAATGGTTGCGCTCCGTTGACCATCAACTTCACCCTTTCCACGCAAAATACGGACAGTGTGAAATGGTTCTTCGGTGATAACAATGTAAGTATTGGCAAAGACACCATTATCTCACATACTTATGTAGACAGGGGCACTTATCGTCCTATCGTATTCCTGAAAGACGTTACAGGCTGCGAATATCCGATCTCATTGAATGATTCCATCAAAGTAGTAGATATTACGCCCCAGTTTGTCATCGTGAACAATCAGATCTGTGATGCAGGATTTGTGAGATTCAGGGACTCCACCATTACCAATGGATCAATCCTTGGATGGAGTTGGGATTTTGGTGACGGTGGAACAGGAACCGGCCCCGCCCCTCAACATTATTATACAGCCCCAGGCTTGTACAGTGTGAAGCTTCGTGTAACCACCGAGTTTGGTTGTACAGATTCCATCACCCTTCCGAATAGTGTACGTGTGGTAGCATCGCCGGTAACCGCAATCAATTCTGTGGACACCGTGTGTCAGAACAGGAGCATCACCTTTGCAGGCGTGGTTGTAGTACCTGATACGTCTGCACTTACATGGAAATGGCATTTCGCGAATGGAGACTCTTCAAGCCTGCAAAATCCACCGGCACAGCCATACACGATTCCTGGAACATATACGGTGAGATTGATTTCAACCAATAGCAGTGGTTGCCAGGATACGGCCTTGAGGGTTATTACCGTGCATCCGTTGCCAAACCTCAATGCGGGTCTGGATACAACGATCTGTCTTGGACAATCCGTTGTGCTCAATGCAACGGGAGCTGCAACCTATTCATGGCTGGCACCTAACACATCTTTGAGTTGTACCGGCTGTGCATCGCCAACTGCTAATCCAATTGTGACAACGGTTTATAATGTAAGAGGTGTAAGTGCACAGGGATGTAGTGTGGATGATTCTATCCGTGTAACTGTGATTCAACCTTCTACGGTAGTAGCGCCTCCAGCAGATTCGCTCTGTATTGGTCAAGGCATTCAACTCTTTGCTACCGGAACGCAGGTATACAGTTGGAGCCCGAGCACAGGACTTAGCAATCCTAATGCATCCAGCCCGATCGCCAGACCTACTACTACAACTACTTATGTAGTGACGGGTTCAGACGCGAGAGGTTGCTTCATCACCAGAGATTCAGTCACCATCTCGGTATTCCCCTACCCTGTGTTTGATCTGGGACGTGACACTACCATAACCGTTGGTTCTTCCGTTCAGCTAAACCCTAACAGGTCCAATGATATCACCAGTATTGTATGGAGCCCGGTAACAGGACTTAGTTGTACAGATTGCCCTGATCCGTTGGCTACACCTAAACAGCGCACCACGTATACTGCAACCGTAACCAACAATGGAGGTTGTGTGACAAAGGATGAGCTGACAATCTTTGTGGTGTGTAACAATGAAAACATCTTTATCCCCAATACCTTCTCTCCCAACAATGACGGCATGAATGATCTGTTCTACGTCAGGGGCCGAGGTCTTACGCAGATCAGGTCTGTCAAGATCTTCAACAGGTGGGGCCAGCAGGTGTTCCTGAAAACCAATGTGATCGCGAACGATGCCGGAGCCGGATGGGATGGAACGTTCAAAGGCCAACCCTTGAGCCCCGATGTTTATGTGTACATGGTTGAGGTGGTCTGCGAAAACAATGCACTCATCATGTTGAAAGGAGACGTAATGCTTGTTAGATAGATAAACCCCTATATCCCTTGAAAAAATTAATCACATACAGGATCCTTGCAGTAGTTGCCCTCGCAATTGGTCTGCAATTCAATGCGGCAGCGCAGGACCTGCACTTTTCACAGTTCTTCGAATCACCCTTGCTGAGAAATCCATCCCTGGCGGGTTTGTTTGACGGCGATGTAAGAGTACAGGGCGTTTACCGCAATCAATGGAGCTCAATCTCCAATCCTTACCAGACTGGTTCTCTTAATGCAGAGTATAAGTTTCCGGTTGGAAAAGGAGACGATTTTTTTACAGCGGGCCTACAATTAATGTTTGACCGCGCTGGCACCGTTGCCTTAACCACAACGCAGTTTTTACCCGCGGTGAATTTCCACAAATCGCTCAGTGGGTCCAGGAACACTTATCTGTCCCTTGGTTTTATGGGCGGCTTGGTAAGCAGAAGGCTGGACCCTTCCCGGATGACAACGAACAATCAGTATGATGGATTTTCATACAATGGCTCCCTGCCTACCGGAGAAGTGTTTCAAGCCAACTATTCTTACCTGGACATGAACGTGGGGATGAGTTTAAGTACTACGCTTGGTGCTGATGAGCAACACCTCATCTTCGGTGGTATTGCCTACCATCACTTCAATAAACCCGTTAATGCATTCTACCAAAATATAAACCACTTGCCCAAATGGGTAGTTTCCGGTGGCCTGAAGCTTAACGCAGATTTCATGAGCTATTGGACCTTCCAGGGAGACTATTACTCCCAGGGGCCTCATCAAACAGCTATTGCAGGTGTTACCTATTCCAGGAAATTTGGTGACGAGGATATTCCGGCGTATGTGATGCATCTGGGAACCTACTACCGCTACAAGGATGCCTTTATACCCGTAGTGAAACTGGATATATTTCCGGTATCTATCTCTTTCAGCTATGATATCAACGTCTCACAGCTTCGTACAGCCAGCATGGGCCGGGGAGGATTTGAAACGGCGGTTACCTATATCAATTACCTGAACAACGATAACTCTTCCAAAGACAAAACGAAATGTCCTAAGTTCTAGGGTTAAGGGTGAGGCGTTAGGGTGAGGTTGAACCAAAATGCTGTTTCCTTGTTATGCGGTAAAACCATCAACATGATCAGCGTTGGACAAACCGCTCCGGATTTCAGCCTATTCAGTTCAGAAAAAACCAAGGTAAGCCTCCAGGATTTTAAAGGTAAAAATGTTTTGTTGCTGTTTTTCCCCCAGGCTTTCACGTCTGTTTGCACTGCTGAACTTTGCAGTGTGCGGGATAATATGCAGCAATATGCCAACCTCAATGTACAAGCCATCGGCATTTCGGTGGACTCTGTATTCACCCTGGCAAAATTCAAAGAAGAACAACAATACAATTTCCCCCTGCTTTCAGATTTCAATAAGGAAATAAGTGGCGCTTATGGTTCCCTTTATGCAGACTGGATCCTGGATATGAAGGGTGTTTCCAAGCGATCTGCTTTTCTCATTGATGGTGAGGGTGTTATACGTTACGCGGAAGTCCTGGACAATCCGGGGGAACAACCCAATTTTCAGGCAATACAAGAGGCTATTTCAACGTTACAGTAAAAGGAACATGGCTTTCAGCCCAAAAAATTAGAACTGGCTGGGAATCAGGGGTCTCAGTGGTGGAACAAAGCTTGCAGATGCAAGGGGTTTTCATTACTTTAGATTATCCTTACCTTTGTAACGATGAGGCTTTTTACACTTCTGCTCTTATTAACACTATCCGGTACCGTCGCCATGTCGCAAGACAGGGTGCCACAGCAGGGTGTGCCCATACAGGCAGTGCGTATGATCCGCTTCTACCCCAACCCCGCTACCACGTTCATCAACATCGAACCTCAAAAAGCAATGGCAAGGGGTTATAGTTTTCAGGTCTACAATTTCCTCGGAAAAAAAGTAGCCGATCTTCAGGAAGTCACCAGCAGAACCCGGATTGACCTCACCAACTTCAGCAGGGGAATTTATATTTACCAGTTGAAGGATGCCACAGGAAAGGTTGTGGAAAGTGGGAAGTTTCAGGTAGAGAAGTGATAGGGTGAGTTTTTAGGGTGAGGGTTTAGTGTAAGTGTTCAGGAAAAAACTTCAATAACGTGTTGAAAATACTGATGGAGTTCACAGTTGTGAGCTCCATTTTTGTTTCATGTCAAATACTCAAAATTGGATTGTTGAAAATCTCGCATTCAGGCAACAGGCGCTGATTTTCTTGATATCGAAAAAGTTTCCGAAAGAAGAAATGTTTAGCCTGACAGACCAGGTTAGAAGATGTTCAAGATCCGTCTGCGCAAATATTTCTGAAGCGGTTGGCAAAAAAAATACCCTGCCCACATGATTCTAAAACTTACGGATGCCGGTGCCGAAAACCGAGAAACAAATACATGGCTTGATATCACTCAAAACTGTGGTTATGCGTCAGATACAGAATTAGACGAAATAAGAGATCTTAATACTCAAATCAGCAAACTTCTCGTATATATGATTAATAACCCTCAGAAGTTTGCCTTAAAACCTCAACCCTGAAACTAAACACTCACCCTTACACCTCACCCTAAAGAACTTGCACAATCAGAAACTTCAAATAATGCGTATTCTCTAACCCACGGATAACAGGATGATCTGCAGACTGGCTTTGGTAAACCACCTGGCGAAGTTTGCGGCGGGCATCCCAGGCCGCCATATGAATTGTCTCAAGGAAAAGATCGGGCTGCACAAGGTTTGTGCAAGAGGAGGTTACTAAAAAACCACCGGGTTTCACGAGTTTCATACGCCGCAGGTTGATTTCCTTATATCCGGTTATCGCCTTCTGAATATTCTCCCGTGTTTTGGTAAAGCTTGGCGGGTCTAGCATAACCACATCCCATTGTTTCCCTTCTTGCGTCCATTGTTTTAAAATATCAAAGGCATTCACTTCCATGAAAGAAGCAATTTTCTCCAGCCCGTTCAATGCAGCATTGCGTTCCGCCTGTGCCACTGCATTGGCAGAGATATCCAGACCCAGCACTGATTTGGCACCATATTTTGCAGCATGTAATTCAAAAGTTCCCGTATAACAGAACGCCCCCAGTACATCGGCGTCTTTAACGATATGCTGTATTGCGCGGCGGTTATCTTGCTGGTCAAGAAAATATCCGGTCTTCTGTCCATTCTCGATGTCAACATTGAACTTCAACCCGTTTTCATTGATCACAATTTTAGTATCAAACGGCGCGCTGAGAAATCCTTTCTGCTGTGGCAATCCTTCCAACTCGCGGACCGGCACATCGTTCCTTTCATAAATCCCTTTGGGATTGAATATTTTCTCCAGGGCCTGTACAATCTCAGGCTTCCACTTATCGATTCCAAACGCAATGGTCTGGATCACGAAGTAGTCATTGAATTTATCGATGATCATCTGGGGTAGCTCATCGGCTTCCCCAAAAATCAACCGGCAATTTTCATGATAACCTAATTTTTGCCGATAAGCCCAAGCCTGCGCTATACGGTCGTGGAAAAATGCCGCATTGATCTCATCGCTTTTCTTCCTCGTCAGCAACCGCACAATGATCTGCGAGCGGTCATTGAAATAACCCTTGCCCAAAAACTTGCCATCTCCTGTTTCCACCGTAACAATATCACCAGGCACAGGAGCACCATGCACTTGTTGCACTTCGTTCGCAAAAATCCAGGGATGCCCATTCAATACACGATGACCAATTTTCTTTCGAAGGGTGATCTTTAACATGGTGCAAAAGTAAGGATATCAAAATCCTCTTATCTTTAAAAAAATTACTTGTATGCGTGCTTCAGGCTTGTTCATCCGGTTTGGTTCGATGATCATTGTTCTCGCTATGCTGGCATCCTGTGCCGCCTCAAAACGCCAGGATGGATTTTCATACAAACCTAAATATGCCGGACCAGATATTCAGGTTGGAGGCGGAGGGTTGGAAGTGGAAGAGAAAATAGAGGTTGGAGATGGAAGGTTGAAGGTAGAAGATGAAGGAGCGTTGCAGGAATTAATCGTTACGGGAATCACGGTTCAATCTGAACAGACTGCCTCGCCTGAATTCAAGACTTCAGTCCGTGAAATGGCAAAACAATACGGAGAAAAACGCCAGATCATCTATTCCAAAAAACAACTGAAGAAGCTTGACCGCATCGCTATTAAACTGGAAAAACAACACCAAAAGAAACAGGGACCCGATGTAACCTGGGGGCCGTCCAACAACCTGGAATGGGCCATCCTGGGTGCCGCCGCCGTTGGCCTTTTCGTGGGAATCTTTGGAATTGGATTCGGCTGGGCCATCTTTCTGCTGGCTGCCCTTGCCTATCTGTATTTCAAATTATTGCATAATAATTGACAATTTGGCTTATCTGACCGCATTGGCAAGCGTTTTGACATCTCTAGCCGAACGCTAAATCGTAAACAATGGTAGAAAAAGAGGAACAAAGCGGTCATGCTGATCAAATCCAGCCTGAAGAAATGTCTATGGATATGAATGCCGATGAAAACATCGCCGGCACCCATCATCTCCATGATGAAATGACAGAAGATTCTGTTCTGGACAAGCTGGAAGCGGAAATCCAGGAGCAAAAAGACAAATACTTGCGGTTGTATGCGGAGTTTGACAATTACAAGCGCCGAACCTCGAAGGAAAGGCTTGAATTGGTCCAAACTGCCGGAAAAGAAGTGATCCAGAGCCTGCTGGAAGTGCTGGACGATGCAGATCGTGCAGAAAAACAGCTTAATCATACCGATGACCTGAAGCAGATCCGGGAGGGTATTAACCTCGTTTTTCATAAACTCCGCTCCACGCTTCAAAACAGGGGCCTCAAGGAAATGCAGAGCATCGGTACCCCATTTAATCCTGATATTCATGAGGCCATCACCGAAATCCCAATGCCCGGTAATGAGGGAAAAGTGGTGGACCAAGTGGAGAAAGGATATTACCTGAACGATAAAATCATCCGCTTCGCGAAAGTGGTGGTGGGCAAATAACCCCAGAATTCCAATTCAGTTATGGCGAAAAGAGATTTTTACGAAATATTGGGCGTTGCCAAAAGCGCCACGGCCGATGAGATCAAAAAAGCTTATCGGAAGGTGGCGATGCAATTCCACCCGGACCGTAATCCTGGCGACAAAGCTGCAGAGGAGAAATTCAAGGAAGCCGCTGAGGCATATGAAGTACTGAGCGATCAGGAGAAGCGTGCACAATATGACCGTTTTGGTCATGCTGGCATGTCCGGTGCCGGCCGTGGAGGCTACGGCGCCGGCGGTGGCATGAACATGGACGATATCTTCAGCCAGTTCGGGGATATTTTCGGGGATGATATTTTCGGAAGCTTTTTTGGTGGCGGCCAGGCCCGGGGACGTGCACAAGGCGGCAGGCCGAGGGGCTCGCGCGGTTCTAACCTCCGTATTAAGATCAAACTCACTTACGAAGAGATTGCCAAAGGCGCAACAAAGACGGTCAAGGTCAAGAAATATGTTACCTGTACCTCCTGTAGTGGCAGTGGTGCAAAAGATAAAAACGCGGTTCAAACCTGTGGCACCTGCGGCGGCAGTGGCCAGGTTAGAAAAGTGACCAATACCTTCCTTGGCCAAATGCAAACGGTGACCACCTGCCCTACCTGCGGCGGCGAAGGGAGCACCATAACCCATAAATGCGGTAACTGTAAAGGTGAGGGAAGGGTATATGGTGAAGAGACTGTAACCCTGGATATTCCAGCAGGTGTACAAGAAGGCATGCAGCTTAACCTCAGTAGCAAGGGCAATGCCGGCGAACGCGGCGGAGCACCGGGTGACCTGATCATCCTCATCGAGGAAGAACAACACGCCCAATTACAAAGAGATGGCCTGAATGTGGTTTTTGACCTGCATATTTCGTTCCCTGATGCTGTCTTCGGAACCCAACTCGAAGTGCCTACCATTGACGGAAAGGCAAAGATCAAAATTCCTGCGGGCACACAAAGTGGAAAGATATTCCGCCTCAAAGGCAAAGGATTTCCTTCCATTAACAACCATTACGAAAAAGGAGATCAGCTGATTCACGTCAATGTGTGGACGCCACAGCATGTAACTTCTGAAGAAAAACAAGCACTTGAAAAAATGCAGCACTCAACAAACTTTGAACCTAAACCGGAGAAGAATGAAAAGAGTTTCTTCGATAAGGTGAAGGAGATGTTTGGCTAAAGTTTTTTCTTTTTCAGCGGTGTATAGATCTTCTGGGCCTTCAGCACCAGATCGTAAAATTCCTTTTGGAGATTGTTGGTGAGGTCCGCGCTTTTTTCCGTGATGGAAACGAGATCTGTCCAACTTGCATTTCGGGTGTATTCAGAATTCCTGAGTAAAGCACCCATCAGTGATACGGATGCAGCAAAGCGAAGGATGGGTCTTGCTTCGCCAAATTCAAGGTAATTATAAGGACAGGTAAAATATGAATAGCGATCATTAGATTGCTCAGGAAACTTATAGTGCATCTTAATTTTTGCGATGGATTTTGTCATGGTTCCGCTACCCATCGCTTGTGTGTTTTCCTCTGTAGGTGTTAGTTCAAACAAGGCAATAACAGAATGTCCGCTGCCAATTTCCCCTCCCTCCAATTGACTGGATGAGTCGGCAAGTGCTGCACGTTTGTTATCAAATCCAATCAAACGGTAAGCTTTCACGAGATCAGGATTAAATTCAACATTCATGTATACATCATCTGCTGCAGAGAAAAGAGTCTGTGTCAGCTCTTTTACCAATACCTTCTCTCCTTCCTGTTCACTATCCAGGTATGCAAAGTTCCCATTACCTTTTTTGGCCAGTACTTCAATTTTAGAATCCTTGTAGTTGCCCATGCCCACACCCAGGCAGGTAAGGTAGATACCGGTTTGTTTCATGCGGGTGATCAGTTCTTCGAGTTGTTTCTCGTTGTTCTGGCCCACATTGAAATCACCATCGGTTGCAAGAATCACACGGTTATTCCCTCCTTTAATGAATTTGCTTTCAGCAAGTTTATAGGCCTGCAGGATACCTGCTTCACCGGGTGTAAATCCACCAGCTTCCAGGTTCTCGATAGCATCATAAATTTTCTTCTTTTCTTCCCCGCTGGTTGGCGTCAGCATCACACCCACCACGCTGCCGTAAACAACGATGGATACGGTATCGATGGGTCGCAGATTTTCCACCAGCTTTCGGAAAGATGATTTGAGGAGCGGTAGCCTGTTGGGCATATCCATCGATCCAGATACATCTATCAGAAACACCAGGTTGCTTGGGGGTACTTTATCTAACTGTAGTTTCCTGGTATTGATCTGCAAAAACAACAACTGGTTACCCGGGGTCCAGGGGCAGGATGTCAAAGAAGATTCAACTTTGAATACACTGTCTTTCGGCGGGTCATCGTAATTGAAATTAAAATAGTTGAGCATTTCCTCTATCCGCACTGCATCCGGAGGAACCTGGCTGTTTGTATTCAGGAAGCGCCTGATATTGCTGTAGGATGCACGGTCAACATTCAGCACGAGGCTGGTATTGGGATATTTCGCAGCCTGGATGACATCGTTCTCAATAATGGTATTATAGGTTTCATCACCAGCCACCCATTGCTTGTCTGCTTTCAACCGCATGTCAGCAGTTACTGACAAAAGGGTATGCTTTTGCAGGCTTGCCGTAAACGGCTGCATCTTCATTTGCAGGGACTGAAACTTGGAAGTATTCACGCTTACGTGCAGGGGTTCATAGCCTTCCAGGTAAAAGCTCAGGCTATCCGATACTTTTGAACTGAGGATACCGAAAGCACCACCCACACCTGTTGCGTAGGGCAGGCTGGTTGAGTGGAGAATGATCTTTACATTCTGAAGTCCGTTGTTCTTTTCATCCTTAACCTCACCACGTATATAGTATTGCGCCATCAAGAGAGACGGCAACAGCAGTGTAAGGGTCAGTATAAAAAGAAGTCGTTTCAAGTAAGCGTTTTAAGAGTCGTTTCTAAGGGCAGGCATTCTCACTCCTCACCCTACCGCCTCACCCTATACCAGCTGGTAGATCTCTGGTAAGTTACGACCATAACCATCATAATCGAGGCCATAACCTACAACAAATCTGTCAGGGATCGTAAAGCCAAGGTAATCAATGGCAACGGGATGAACCATGCTCTCCGGCTTGTGTAACAACACACAGATCTTGAGGGATCTGGGTTGCTGGTGCTCCAGTTGAGGCAGGAAGGCGTGCATGGTTTTACCTGTGTCAATGATATCTTCCACGATGACAACATCTCTTTCGTGAAGGTCAACATCCAAGCCTATGGAAGTGATGACGTTGCCTGTAGATTTGGTGCCTTTATAAGAAGCGAGTTTGATAAAACAAATCTCTGAAGGAATACTAACGTGTTTGAAAAGGTCCGCGGCAAACATGAATGAACCGCTGAGAATGGCGATGAACAGGGGATTTTTCCCTTCGTAATCTTCGTCCAATTGCCGGCCCATCTTCTTTACTGCAGTCTCAATTTCCGCGGCGCTGATATAAGGTGTAAATTCCTTGTCACGAACCCGAATCGTATTCATCAATTAATGTGTTGGGCGAAGGCAAGCCTGGGACGCCCAGGTGCTTCTGCTTTCAAATATAGTTTTTCTCCAATGGCCGGCTTCATTTCCAGGCTGAGTTGATTGTACTTTAACAAGCTTTCTAACCGGATTCCTTCTTCCTGGGCTATTGAATAAAGATCATCACCTTCTGCAAAAACCCTGAACTCTTTACTTCCTTGTTTACGCTTGCGTTGAAGGTAAAGCAACTGTCCATTTACAACGGTTTCCTGACCTGAAGGCAAATCATTGAATTCCTGCAGCCAGTCAACGGTCAACGCATATTTTTTGGCCACCTCCTTTAGTGAAGTACCTGGCGCGGCCCAGATGACCTTCGTATCATTAATCCGAAATTCTCCCAAAGGATATTTCACTTCGTTCTTTTCTACCGTTTTGGGATCACCGGCGGGGCCAGATTCAGGCGATTCAAGATATGCTCCGGAGGTCCCGGTTTCACTAGCTGCAATCGCCATATCCGGACCTGTGATCCTGCCCATGGCAATCAGGGTGTAATCGTTTAATGAATAAGTTTCAATATACTTGATCAGGATGTAAGCGTATTTTGGGTTGGTGGCATAACCTGCGGCGCGAATGCCGTGGGACCATGCCTTATAATCTGCTGGATCCAGTTTAAATAAATGGGCATATCTCGGGGTCTGCGCTAAATAATCTGAGTGATCACGATAGGAATCTTCCGCACTCTGGTACTTACGAAAACATTCCCCTCTTGCGTCATCATCATGATATACTTTCTCCCCCGTCCAGCTGGATTTGCACTTGATTCCAAAATGGTTGTTGGATCGCATCACCAGATTACTCCTGCCGGCTTCCGTTTCAAGGATACCCTGTGCAAGGGTGATGGCCGCCGGCACACCAGAGCGATGCATTTCTGCCATGGCAAGATCCTTGTAGTTATTGATATACGCCGTGATCGTTTCCGGCGTCAGCTGTGCCTTGACCTGAAAGGTCATCCAAACAGCGATGATCAATAAGTACGATTTCTTCATTCGTGGTTTATTTTTTACGGATGAGCATCAACCCATCCCTGACGGTCATTAAAACATTTTCCGTACGAGGGTCTGCTTCTACATGCTGATTAAAAGCATGTATTGCCTTCGCACTTTTGCCTTTCATTGCTTCCTCCAACACCTGCCCATGAAACAGCACATTGTCTGCTATGATAAAACCACCGCTTCTAATTTTAGGAAGGACGGCTTCATAATAAAAGACGTAATTTATTTTATCCGCGTCCAGGAACAAGAGGTCCCAGTCTTCTTTTAACGTTTCTATAAGGGGTAACGCTTCACCCACATGCTGTATTATCCTGTCCCTGAACTCACTGCGATTAAAATACGCGCGGGCCGTATTTGCGTCAGATTCCCTCTTCTCTATCGTATGCAGGATCCCCGTTTCAGCCATTCCCTCTGCCAGGCAAAGTGCACTATAACCCGTCATCGTCCCAATCTCCAGTACACGCGCTGGCCGGATCATGGCGCTCAACATCGCAAGTACCCTACCCTGCACATGGCCGCTAAGCATATGAGGCTCAGCGTGTTGAGTGGCCGTAAATGCCGAAATTTCGGCCAAAAGACCTTCCTCTGCCGAGGTAAATGCCGCGGCATAGTCATTTGCTTTCTCGATGATCCAGTTCAAACGACTACAAAAATACAGGATTGTTTAAGAATTCACCGGTTTTCGGGAAATCAGCCATAGACCGATAAACGTCAGTAAGCCATTGAGGATCAGCAGCTCAAGGCCGATCTCAAATCCGCCGAACAGGCTGGCCTGGTACTTGTCAACCAGAAAACAAATGATGGGGGAAATCACCGCCACAACGGGAACCAGCCTATCGTTCACCGCCCTTTTAGTCAGGATCCCGAAAGAAAACAGACCCAATAAAGGTCCATAGGTATACCCAGCCACTTTGAGGATTACCCCGATCATGCTTGGGCTATTGATCTGGTGGAACACCATCACAAAAAACAGGAAGATAGCTGCGAATGTGAGGTGTACGCGCTGACGGGTCTTTTTCTTCTGCGCTTCTGATAAATCATCCCTGCGCTGGATGCCCAGGATATCAATGCAGAATGAAGAGGTTAATGCCGTGATGGCGCCATCCGCACTGGGAAACAATGCAGAGATCAGGGCAATGATGAAAATCACGGAAACAGCCGGCGGCATATGTTCAAGCGCAAGAAGCGGGAATATTTTATCTCCGGTAGCATCTACTCCCAGAGACTTCCCATACATATACAGCAAGCCGCCCAGGAATAAAAAGAGCAGGTTAACCACCATCAATACGGCGGCAAAACTGATCATGTTTTTCTGAGAATCTTTCAACGTACGCACACTGATATTCTTCTGCATCATCTCCTGATCCATCCCTGTCATCGTAATGGTGATAAAGGCACCCGCCAACACCTGCTTCAGGAAAAATAATTTAGACGAGGGATCCGTCACAAACATATTGGTATATCCAGCATCCGTCATGGCCTGTAAACCTTCTCCAACACCATAGTTCAGGGCCTTGAGAATATACCACACACAAACCAACAGACCGATCAGCATGCCAGAGGTTTGAAGCGTATCTGTCCATACTATCGTTTTCACACCGCCCTCATATGTATACAATAAAATCATCACCAGGATGATCAGTGTGGTGAGCCAGAAAGGCACACCAAAACTGGTAAGGATGGCGTCCTGCAGGATCTTCACCACCAGGTAAAGCCTGGCCGTTGCTCCTAGGGTCCTTGAAAGGATAAAGAACGAAGCCCCTGTCTTATAAGACTTGAATCCTAAGCGGGTGCTGAGGTAGTTGTAAATCGATGTCAGGTTGAGCCGGTAGTATAATGGCAACAACACATATGCAATCACAAGGTATCCCAGAAAATAACCGATCACGATCTGGAAGTACGTAAATGCATCCCTGCCAACAGCTCCGGGAACACTCACAAATGTTACTCCTGATAAAGAAGTGCCTATCATTCCAAAGGCCACGAGCATCCAGTTGGAATTTTTGTTGCCAATGAAGAAGGAATCATTATTTGAATTCCGGGAAGTATACCAGGCTACACCCAGCAGCACCAAAAAATACGCGATCACAAAGGAGAACAGCAGTGTTGGAGACATTTAAATGGGGTTGGTTCACTAAAAGTTGAAGCCAAATGTAACGAATGCGCGCTTGCCGTAAGGCGAGAGATCATTTTGCAATACATCGTACTGTATCATTGCAACCATAGCGCCATTGCGGCCCGTAGGAATGGCCACACCGCCACCCAGCAAAAGGGAGGGAACGAATTCACCTGGCTGCTTAACTTCAAAATTCCCGGGGTCTTCAGAGATCTTGCCCCAGGCGTAGTTTAGTTCAGGTTGCACGTTCGCCAGCAGAAACTTGAAAAGATTAAGCCTTCCGAAAACATTCAAACCCGCATACCCATAGTTAGATTTCTGGGTATAGCTGCCGTAGTTGATCTTATTGCTTTGGTAAATGAAGTTCACGCCGGTACCTGCAGAAAAACTGGGCGTGATCCGATAACCCACTTGGGGAGAAACATTGATGAAGGTGAAGTTTCCAAAAGAAGCGCCAAAATTACCACCGAAGAATAGCCTGGATGGATCCAGCCCGCCTTTCTTCTCAGGAACCGTACCGTCTTGCGCAAATGCCTGTGTAGAAGCGATGACACAGATGAGCAGAAACCATTTCTTCATCATATGTTGTTTTGGTAAAAATAACCAGATTAACGGAAATTCGGACAGAGGCTTTGCCTGATGTCTCCATTATACTCATTGTAGAATCCCTGATAGCCAAGGAAAAACTCAGTAGCGCCATACCCGTTGTTGTAGTTGCGAAGGGCGGAAGCGGTTGCATCATACGAGAACATGAACTTGAATTGCTTCCATTGATATCCAATCATCGGGATAAACGCGTCACCGGCACGATAGTATAAACCACCGATCAACTGCTGCTCTCCGTCACCGGAAATATTGTAATTGGCATGCATGCCCAAGGAAAATTCAGCGGCGCGGGTCTGCATACTAAAATACGCTCCGGGACTGATGATCCATTGGTCGTTCAATTTCATGATCGCGTCAATGAATGCGATGTACCTCGGCTGCAGCCTGTTGTTGTAAGCCGGTGTACTCGTGAAAAAAGATTCCTTGGGTTTATTAACGTGATGTACGGATACACCCGCATGCACATACAGATCGTCAGTAGGGAACCACGCATAGTTTAACCCGATCTGCATATCGAAATAGGTAATATTATTGGTATTGAAATTTTCGCCAGATGGCAGCCCGGTCTCAAAGAATTTCCCGTTCCACTGGCTATCAAAAGTGAACTTGGAAAAATCAACCCTCTTATTGGCTGCACCTACATTAAATCCCACACTAAGCAGGCCCGTGTTACCCAGCATTTGGTGATAGGCCGCAGAAGCATAGACTTTGGTGGAACGCAGATTACCTGATCCTGCCACGTCACTAAGGATCATACCGCCGAGCCCTACCCATCCTGTTTCAAACCGATCCCTGAACACTTGCGCATCACCATATATACTCACCGTTTTAAAAGGAACAGGAACGCTGGTCCACTGGCTGCGATAGTGCGCACCAATCCTGTAGTCAGATTCCGGAAGGAAGCCCGTATTCGCCGGATTAGTAGTTAGCGGTGAATTGAAAAACTGAGAGAAATGAAGATCCTGGGCGCGCAATGTGTTGCTGAGCACCAAACCAAAAAATCCCGCTATGAGCCATCGCATGCGCATCTCTCTCAATTTACCTCAATAATGTTATGTCACCTTTCTTTGTTACCCTCGTGCGGTCAAAGAATTCTATCTCCAGTGTATAGGCATAAGCATCCATTGGTTGCAAGACGCCTTTATATTTTCCATCCCAGCCAATGCTAGTTGTCAGGGATTGGAATACCAGTAATCCTTGCCGGTTATAGATCCTGAAATTCATTTTCGATATCCCAAATCCGCGTACATACACCCGATCATTAATGCCATCTCCGTTAGGTGTGAATGCATTAGGTACATCTACTCCCGGGTTAATCAGGGCCGGGATAACCTGGCACACCGTATCCGTACATCCAAACGTATTGATGGCAACCAGACAAACGGTAAAATCACCCGTAGCATTGTATTGATGAATTGGGTTTACCTGTGTAGAGCTGTCCCCATCCCCGAAGTTCCATTTATATGACACAGCACCTGTAGAATTGTTTGTGAACTGCGTAGGTGTATTTTCCTGTGAGGGGTTGGGACTATAGGAGAAATTGGCAACAGGTCGAGGATTTACCCGAATGGTTGTTCGGAACGTATCGGATATATTACAAGTATTGGGATCAACAGCAATCAGGGTGATGGTATAAGTACCCGTGTTGTTATAGATCTTATTGGGCGGCGTTGCACCTGTAAAAGTTGTACCATCCCCAAAATCCCAGAAGAAATCCTGGCCGGCCTCGGAAGTGTTTGTAATCACAGCAGTATAAGGTGCACAACCTGTTAGTGGCGTAGTAAATCCTGCCACAACATTTGGCGCTACGCGCAAGGTCTTCACTGCCGAGTCAGGAAAATTACAATAGCTGGTATCCTGCATGAACAATTTCACATTGTATGTTCCGGGCGCGGCATAGGTATGATTCACACTTCCGTTCCCTGTCACTACACGCGGTGTGTTGTCGCCAAAATTCCAGATGAAAGCTGTTGAACTGAAGGGCTTGCCGGGAGGGGCCTGGCTGAGATTATCAAAACGATAATTCAACGCTTCACATGGCGGAAGCTTCACCGGATTGAAGTCAACCAAAGCCCGGTCATCCCTCGAGACAACGGTAACGTATGACGTATCCCTCGGAATACATTTTGTAGAGTCCACGCCAATCATCATGACGCGGAAAGTGCCAACGCTGTTAAAGACATGGTTGATATCCGGGGATGTGGTTCTTACTACTGGACTGCCATCGCCAAAATCCCAATACCAAGCCGTGGCCAGGCCGATAGTATCTGTAAAATTCACGCTCAATGGTGCGCAACCTGTGGTATCATAAGCTACGCCATTCACACCTGCCTGAACGCCAGCTACCACACCCTGAAACTCAAACTGGATCTTTACCGCAGCAAGGTTGCAATCCCCACCAGAGCCGCTGTTAGAAGCACCATTTACCGGTGATACCGCACCAGGTGTGGTTGGAAGTGGCGTTGTAAAATTGCAGGTATTGCCGAGACAGTTTGCGCAGATCGCTGTATAAATAGCACCGCGCTTATCAAACCTGCTGGTTCCCCCGTCCACGTGATCCCCTTCACCACCCTGCTGGCCGAAATAACTCCCATATAATAAACTCGCTGCATCCTTCTCGATCACAATGAAATAGAAGTCGCGGTTGTCAGTTGTACTCTTGATGGCATCAGGGGTAATTGGCATCCCTTGTGGACCTGAGGTTTGAGCGTCAAAACAATCGCTGGGAAAACAAGGGTTTAATGCTCCTCCCCATCCAGAGACATAAATATTTTCACAACGGTCAACCAGGAATGCTACAGGTGAAATATTTGGAACGGGCCTTGGCGCACCATACACCGTTGAGTATACAAAACCAGAAAGATCGGGTTGTAGCTTACTTACAAACTGTTTGGAACCTGGGTTAGAAAAATTCACGTTGGACGTGACTGTCCATGAACCCAAAGAGATCCCCATGATATAAGGGAAACCCAGCACGTCAAAATCAATTCCGTAAATCTGGTCAAAATTGCTGGTACCGAAATATCGCGTTTGCTGAAGAGCGCCAGCACCACCATTGGATGCAATGATGGAAACGAAACCATCGATACTTCCTGACAAGCCATTGGATGAAGCAGGCATATTGGAACTTGCTGTACCTCCTGCAACGTAGATGTTTCCGTCTGTAGGCCGCACACCCAATACAAAACCTGCATCGTCTTCTGCCCCTCCGAGGTAACTGCTGAAAATCACAGAACTCAAAGTTGGCGTAAGTTTAATCACCACGGCATCCTGTTTACCACCGTTTGCAGCCTGAAATGGATTTTGCGTAGGAAAATTCGAAGACTGGGTACTTGCAGCTATATAAATATTGTTGGCACCATCTAACTCTACTTCACTACGGGAATTATCACCATAGTTATACAAAGTTGATCCTTTGCAATAGTTAAGTGTAGCGTTAATATTAGCACCGTCATCAAGTGTCCCGCCAATTTTCATAGAACCAATAAGCGCTGTACCAGAAGCGTTGAATTTTGTGACGTAAATATCATACTGACCCAGGTTTCCAAAGCTTGCCGTAATGGGAAAGTTTGGAGAATTGGTACGTCCCAACACCACCAGGTTGCCAGCGGGATCGGCAATCATACTGTGTGGATACTCTTCTGCAGAACCACCAAGATAAGTAGAGTAGATCCTTGATGTACCGTTGGCATTGAAGCGGGTAATGGCCACATCGATCTGTACCTGGTTTCCTCCAGCGAAAGTAGTTTGAAATGCACCCGGTGTAACGGGATAACCTGGCCCAGCAAAAACAATGCCTCCTGCGAAAAAACTACCGTCGTTTCCCGGTGTGGCCGTAAAGCCCCAGTTGCCGGAACGGCTACCGGAATAGGTACAAAAAACCAGTACCGGATCAATGACCAGTTCAGCAGAAGGATCGTAGTTCTTCACTACAAACCGCACCTGGTCTCCTTCCAACTGAAACCGGCAGCTTACCTCTTTTTTCATCCCATTGATGATCTGGTATGCGTAAGGGCTCAGTTCCTTTACTTCACCGGCAGATGTTTTAATTACCAGTTCACCATCTTTGATCAACATCTTCTCCGCTCCTTCGTATTTCATGCGGACTCTGCTTATATCTACCCCTGGCTTTACCAGAATGTCATATTTCAACCGGCCATTGTCTGTATAATATTTTACGTCCACACCAGGATATATGTCTTTCGCCAGCAGAGCGGAAAAAGTTCGAACGCCGGATTTCCATTTGGTGGGATCATCGCCAATGTAGTAATTGTCTACCCCTTCTTTAGGATACAAGGGCGTAATCTGCGAATTGGAGTTACTACCGATAAAGCGTACCCGAAGCGCATGGGAACGAAGTATTTCACCAAAACCGCGATAGGGTTGATCTTTTTTGTTGGCAGTCTGTTGCTCTGTTGCACCGTGGCCATGCAAACGTTCCTGCACCGCTTTTAGATCATCAGGATGGTGCTGCACCATCGTATACCCCTGCTTATCAATAAAAAGTGAACCGCTTCCTGCATCGGCTTTGTACGAAAAACCGCCTTCCCACTGACCTTTATTCTCAACAAAATCAAGCGAATAATATGATTGCGCCTGTACGGACACGTAAAGGAGGGATAAGGAGAGAATTGAAAAAAATGATAGGATATAGTTTCTAATCATCCGGCGTTAAAAATACCATTAAATAACGTATACGATCTGTTAATAAATACGGATTGTCAGGATATTTTACTCCACATGGTTTTGCCCTTCTGACCCATCAGAAAATGCCTGAGCACCTGATGCTCAGGATGTTCAAGATTTGGGTCCTCATCCAGCAAATTTGTTGACACTTCCCTGGCCATTTCCAATAAGTCCCTGTCTTCCAGAATGTTCGCCAGTTTGAAGTTCATCAATCCGCTCTGCCTTGTACCCTCAATGTCTCCAGGTCCACGAAGTGCAAGATCTTTTTCTGCGATGACAAATCCGTCATTGGTGCTGCACATTACGGTTAGCCGTTCCCGTGCCTCCTTGCTGATCTGGTCACCCGTCAGCAAGATACAGTAACTCTGCTCAGATCCTCTGCCCACTCGGCCCCTGAGCTGGTGCAGCTGACTCAAACCAAACTTCTCAGAACTCTCGATCACCATCACAGTAGCATTGGGCACGTTAACACCAACTTCAATCACCGTGGTAGACACCATAATCTGCGTGTCATTGGCCACAAAACGCTGCATGTTAATTTCCTTTTGCTGGGCATTCATTTTACCATGAACCATGCTGATATATGTCTGCGGTTCTGGAAAATAAGCCTTCACGTTTTCATAGCCCTTCATCAGGTTTTCATAATTCATCTTTTCACTTTCTTCAATCAGCGGAAAGATGATATATGCCTGTCTGCCTTTCAGGATTTCTGACTTGATGAAATCCATCACCTGCGATCTCGCATGCTCATACCGATATACCGTTTTTATAGGCGTCCGTCCGGGCGGCAACTCATCCATCACACTGTAATCCAGATCTCCATATGCAGTCATGGCAAGGGTTCTTGGAATGGGTGTTGCCGTCATCACAAGCACGTGCGGCGGCACTTCATTTTTCTCCCAAAGCTGCGCGCGCTGCGCCACACCAAAACGATGCTGCTCATCCACAATAGCCAGCCCCAATTGTTTGAACTGCACGTTCTTCTCAATCACTGCATGGGTGCCGATGAGGATGGTCACTTCCCCACTCTTTAACTCTTCAAGTATTTTTCTTCGTGCAGCAGCTTTCACCGAACCCGTCAACAATCTTACTTCAACATTCAGGGGCGCCAACAGTTTACTAATACCTTCATAATGTTGTTGGGCCAGGATCTCAGTAGGTGCCATCATGCAACTCTGGTATCCATTGTCTGCAGCAATCAACATGGTCATCAAAGCCACAATGGTTTTACCACTACCCACATCCCCCTGTAACAACCTGTTCATCTGCCTTCCCCTCGCCGTATCCGTCCTGATTTCCTTGATCACTCTTTTTTGTGCACCCGTCAGTGAAAAAGGCAGATGCTTTTCATAAAAATTATTGAACAGCTCACC